>CP085928.1:2092500-2392500 GCA_020735665.1 Lachnospiraceae bacterium GAM79 | reverse complement strand
TCATGGACGCATACATGGACAAATCTTCCAAAGTATGATGATGCCGGACAGTTAATCTCATATAGCGTCAAGGAATTAAATGTACCGGCTGAATATACAGACAGCGTAACGACAGATCCTGTAACAGGCGAGATAACGATTACAAATACAAGAGTTGGAACTAAGGGCAAACTTGTACTTACAAAGATGGTTGTTGGTTCTGTAGATAAGACTACAGCAGCTAGCGCGATCGAGTTCAAGATTACAGATGAAGCCGGAAATGTCGAGACATATTCATTGAATGATTTCAAGTATGATGTGACTACAAAGCAGTATACATTGGAACTTGAAAAACCTGCTGGCAAATATACAGTAGAAGAAACCAAGTATGATATCGATGGATATGAGACTAAGAGCATCAAGTATGCGATTGGTACAGGACTTCAGAAGGATGGTAAGACAGTAGATGTTCAGGTAGAGATAGATGAGACAGTAGATGTAACATTTGTGGATACCTACGATGAGACCACAACTACAGAGACAACCACCGAAGATACTTCTGAGACGACAACTACAGAAAAGACTACGGAAGTTACATCTGAGAAAACGACTGAGGTAACATCGGAAGATACAACCGAAGTTACATCAGAGAAGACAACCGAAGTAACAACTACAGAGACAACAACAGAAACGACGACAGAGGAGACAGTAGATAAGCCAAAGACAGGTGATGATTCACCGATAGCTTTCCTTCTCATTATGATGTCAGTATCACTTGCAGGAGCAGGAACTGTTGTCTATAAGAAACGTAAGAATCAGAAATAATATCTGATAGCAAACAAAATTAAGACGCCGGACTGTCATAATTGACAGCCCGGCGTCTTTCGATAAGATTATCATATATATAAATAAGACAAGCCTGTCTGTGATGATGGCTGCTGTGATCAGTAATGACATTCATGTAGTTTCGTAATGAGATACACTCTAGCTGTCAGCATCAAGCCCTTGTTTGAACCCGTAAGGGTGAGTTGGGGCGACTGCTGACAAATAAGCGGGTGTATCGAATAGAAACTAAATGAGTCATAACTGATCACAGTAAGCCGTTATTACAGATAGGCTTTTATATATGGTGATGTTATGCGAATATCTTATCAACAGGCTTTGCGACATACATAATGGTAAGCATCAGCGTGCAGGCAGCCCAGATGATAGGTTCGGTGATCGCTACGCCCAGATATCCGAGGGCAGGTGCCAAGAACATAACAGCAAGGATCTTTCCGACCATTTCGATCGTACTGGAAAGCACGGGAACAATCTTTCTTCCCATACCCTGCATAGCACAGCGAAGTACGAACAATGGTCCGAGTACATAGAAACAGCACATGCTGATTCGGATATACATAACAGCTGGATCGATTACAGCTGCGTCGCTTGTTCCGGCAACCAGACGGAGCAGAAGCGGAGCGGTTGGGAAACCGACCAGAATAATAAGTGTGGTTGCGATCGTATTTATAAGGATGCCGGCACGGATACCGGATTTTACACGGTCGATCCTTTTGGCACCGATGTTCTGACTGACAAAGGTTGTAACTGCGTTTCCGATAATATAGAGAGCTACATCGAGGATATCGAAGATCTTTCTTGCTGCGGTATGTGCAGTAATGATATTTGTACCTAGTTTATTGATAGAACTCTGTAAGGTAACAGTACCTATATTTACGATACAGCTCATGAATCCCATGGCGAGAGCGGATTGTACCAGATCGCTGAAATCTGTATGGTCAACTCTGTATTCATCTTTTTTGGGGATCAGGAAGTCACATTTTGTGAAGATGTATATAAAACATGCAACACCGGCAACTGCCTGCGAGATAACTGTAGCGATAGCTGCTCCAGCAACACCTGAATGGAAGCCCTGGATAAATAACAGATCCAGTCCGATGTTCAGCACAACTGCGATGCCAAGGAAGATCAATGGGGTCTTGCTGTCACCGACAGCACGTAGCAGATTTGCACCAAAATTATAAATTGCTGAAAAGATAAGTCCTGCTAAAATGTATTTGACGTACTTGTCAGCCATATGTATAATTTCCTCAGGTGTACCAAGAAGCACCAGGAGGTCATATATAAACAGAAGTCCAACGATCGTAAGAACGATGGAAGTAACAAAGGTGAGGATTGCTGAGACACCGATACATTTTCGCATGTTTTTCTGATCCTGAGCACCGAAATACCGGGCTATCGGGATCGATAAGCCGAGCGTGGCGCTGTTCAGAAATCCGATCAGTGTATTCGAGATAACACTGGTTGCTCCGACGGCTGCAAGCGCATCGGGATTGATACAGTTTCCGACAATGGCAGAATCACAGAAGCTGTAGAACTGCTGTGCGATCTGTCCGAGAATCATTGGAAGGGCATAGAGCCATATTACTTTTATTGGTTTTCCTTCGGTTAAATCTTTCATATTATATAACTTGCAGAACGCCATCAGACGCTGCTTTCTCCTTTCGTACTATTGAATTATATACATTTTTGGGAAAGTGTAAAGAGAAGTAAACATAAAAAAAGGTACAGAAAATTTACAATCAGATTTGGTGAAAATGACAGATTGTGGAAGAAAATGAAAATTGCTGCATGAAAATGGATAGATATATCATGGATTATGCAGTATGATATGTAAGATAAGTTTAGGTTTTATCGGAAATAATGTATGTTAGAATAAAAAGTTAGAAGGATTGGATACGAATGAAAAAAGATAATCAGAAAGATGAAAAGATATCTAATAAAGAAGAAAGTAGTCGGCAGAGATTGAAAGGTTTATCCTTTATAAAGGCATTTTTGTTTTTTGCTGTTTATATAGCAATATTGGTCTTGGTAGGGGTGCAGGCGGTATCCAGATCCGGGGAGACAAATAAAAAGAAGATTTCCATATATAAAGAAGCAACGCCGACGGATGCAGATACCGATATAGAAGGTGTGACAAAAAATGAGAAAGAAAATACAAAAGATCATCTGGAACTTGCTCAGCCGGCAGAATTAAAGAAGGTAGATGCTGTTTCTGCCGGACAGGACTATAATGGCATAGATCTGAAAGACAATGGAATGCCATATGCCATAAAGATTAATCGTAAAGAGAATATTGTTACAGTATACAGTCTGGATTCGGATGGTTTTTATACAGTTCCGGTTAAGGCATTTCGATGTTCGGTATCACTGGATGATACGACACCGGCAGGCTTATTCACAACAACAGAGAAGCGGTTGGAATGGGCGATCCTGCAAGGAAATGTATACGGACAGTATGCTTACCAGATTCATGAGGGAATTTATTTCCATTCCGTTCCTTATACAGAAAAGGGAAGCGATAAACTTGAGACATGGGAATATAATAAGCTCGGAGAAGGGGCATCGCTTGGATGTATCCGTATGTGTGTGGCGGATGTGAAATGGATCTATGAGAATTGTATGCCGGGAACACAGGTATACTTATTCGACAGTGATTATCCGGGACCGCTTGGCAGACCACAGCAGCCATATGTTTTTACTGAGACAGATGATACTGGCTGGGATCCGACAGATACGACGCCGGGCAATCCGTTTGCCGGAACGGCGGCGATATATGGAGCGGTAAGCCATAGCATTGAAGTGGGAGAGCCGTTTGACAGTAAGACAGGTGTTCTTGCATTTTCATCAGATATGGAGAATGTAACGGATCGGCTCATGGTAGAAGGAACAGTAGACAACCAGACACCGGGTGAATATAAATTATCTTATTACTTTTATGATAATGGAAAGAAAATATTACGGGATATCTATATTACGGTCAAGGACACGGAACCTCCTGTTATTACGGAAGCACCGGATGAACTGCACCTGAGAGGTTATCATGGGGATGCAGATGAACTGGCAGCTTTGATCGCGCGAAATGTTACAGCCTTTGACAGTGATAAGAAGATCATCTCATACGATGTGATCCCACAGACGGAGGAAGTCGGGGTAGACGATGACCGGACAACAGAGAATCCGGTTCTTGTGATAGACCTGACAGGTGTACAGGAGACACCGGGAACCTATGAAGTATCCTGTTATGCAAAAGATACCGCAGATAATCGATCAGCCGTGTGGAAGATAACGATTGCTTTAGAGGAATAGAGAAGGACAGCAGAAAGCTGAAAAAGAAGAGAGGTTAGAAGTTGGATATTCGATCAGAAAATGATAAAAAAAGCGGTTATGAAGTGCAGATGGAAGCAGAAGAACGAGTGATCGTATTTGCAGTAACCACCGGTGGAGTATCGGTAGAGGATACAGAGAAATCACTGGATGAACTGGAGGAACTTCTGGAAACCGCAGGGGCAGCTACAGTCGGAAGACTAATCCAGAGTCTGGATCGTGCAACAAGTGATCTATATCTTGGCAGTGGTAAGGTAGAAGAACTGCGAAGCATGGTCGCTATGTATGATGCGACAGGCGTCGTCTGTGATGACGAGTTATCACCGGCACAGTTGATGAACCTTCAGGATGCACTTAATATAAAAGTAATGGACAGAACGATGGTTATTCTGGATATATTTGCCGCACATGCCGGAAGCTATGAAGGAAAGCTGCAGGTAGAGCTGGCACAGCTCAGATTCCGGGCGACCAGACTGGTAGGTATGCGTGATTCCCTGTCGAGACTTGGTGGAGGAATCGGAACCAGAGGTCCCGGTGAGAAGAAGCTGGAGATCGACCGTCGAGTGATAAGAGACAGGATCTCGAAGCTGAAAGCGGATCTTCGTCAGGTAGAAGGCAGACGGACAGAACAGAGAAAGCAGCGGAACAGGACGGGGATTCCGGTTGTAAGTATTGTAGGATATACAAATGCCGGCAAGTCAACTCTGTTAAATAAGCTGACGGGCGCAGGTGTTTTGGAAGAAGATAAGTTATTTGCAACGCTTGATCCGGCAACGAGAAATGCTGTACTTCCCGCCGGACAGCAGGTGCTGTTCACGGATACGGTAGGATTTATCCGCAAGCTGCCACACCATCTGGTGGAGGCATTCAAGTCGACACTTGAGGAGGCGAAGTACAGTGATGTAATCCTCCATGTTGTGGATGCGTCCGACCCGAACTGGGATCGGAATATGGAGACGGTCTATGCGACACTCAGACAGTTAAATGTAGATGAGGAAAAGGATCATCCGATCATTACAGTGTTCAACAAGATTGACAAACTGCCGGAGGGTGGGGATATATCGATGATCAAGGACCTTCGCGCGGATCGTATGGTATATTTGTCAGCAAAGACCGGTGCTGGAATCGATGATCTGCTGGTACAGGTTGAAGAAGTTCTGCGGGAGCAGAAGACATATATCCGGCATACATTTGCTTATCAGGATGCGGGGAAACCGGGGCTGATAAGGAAATATGGCGAAGTTCTGACGGAAGAATATCTGGAGGACGGAATCTTTGTTGAAGCATATGTTCCAAAGAGCCTGATCGGTCAGCTTGGTTTGGATAAAAATCTTTGACAAATCCTCTGTTTTCTACTAATGTAGGAATTGTCGGAGTTAATATAGAATAAACATGAAAACGAAGCAGATGGATGATCTGCTATATATTCATCAGAACGAAAGGAAAATGAGATGAACGAAAATAATATGAATCAGGGATTCCCGGAGAATCCGAATGGTGCTGATGGCGGTATGAACGATCAGACACCGGAAAACAATATGCCATATGGTTATAATGCAGATCCGAACATGGGCGCATACAATAACATGAATGGCTATAATGCAGATCCGAACATGGGCGCATACAATAACATGAATGGCTATAATGCAGATCCGAACACGGGTGTATACAATAACATGAATGGCTATAATGCAGATCCGAACATGGGATATGCACAGCCGGACATGAATGAATTTGGTGACCAGACACCATATCAGGCGACTGTGCCAAAGAAGAAAAAAGGTGGAAAGATCGCATTATTTACATTTATAGGTGTTGTGCTGGTTGCAGCTATTGTTACTGCAGTTTATTTCTTTGTAAGAAAGACTCCTGCCGAGGCAATTAAGGCGGCAATGAAGAATACAGTTACCGAGTCGGTAGATTCATCACCGTTAGAAGATGTAATCGGCGTATCAGAGTTCAGTGAAGATAAGATGGATTTTGATATGAACCTGAAGGTGAACAGTATTTATAAAATGGATGGTTTATCCGGATCTACATACGGAATAAGCGGAGCATTTGAGAAGCAGAAGGATAATTCATATAATCTGAATCTGAATGGTTCCCTGACTATTGCCGGCGAGACCGTAAACGCAAATCTTTATGGCATTGACAAGGTTTTCTATTTTGAGATTCCTGAGCTGTATGATTCTGTGTTCAAGATGGATCTTGCGGCTATGCTGAAATCACTTGATACATCAGATATGGACGAAGCAACCCAGAATGAAGTAAAGGCGCTGTATGAGAAGTATATGGAGCCTGCTACAGAGGATTTGAAGAAAGCAGTTACCTATGACAGAGTAGGGAGCGCAGAGATTGAGAATCACAACGGCGACAAGGAAAAATGTAAGCAGTATACAGTTACACTTCCGACTGCTGATGTAAAGGCATATGTGACAGCACTCTGTAATTATCTGAATGCTTATGCATCTGATTATATTACTGATGATCAATTAGATGAGATCGGAGTTACAAGAGCTGAATTATCACAGGCATTTCAGTACATTCCAACTTATTATGGAATGATGTTCTCAAAAGATTTTGTTGTAAATATATATGTTAAGAAGAATCAGTTAGCAAGAATCAGTATGGATTATAAGTTTACTGCTCTTGGTGGAACTGCATCTGTTGTATGGGATTACATGGGTGAAGAACACCCGGCGGATGATGTTTATTTCTGTGCATCCGTAAAGAAGGACGAGAAGGAACTCGGATCCGTATCATTCAGTAAGAAGAAAGAGAACACAAAGGGCTCTTATGTATATAAATTAACAGACAGCGTTGTTGTAAATGATAAGGCTGTTGCCGGTCTGGAACAGACAGCGACCTTCACAAAATCGACAAATGCATTTGAAAGTCATCTGACATTGACTGCAAATGATGAGGCTGTATTTGCATATGATCTGACAGGAAGCCTGAAGGATGTCCGGAAGGGTAAATCCTTTGGCGCAACAGTTGATTCGTTTAAGGTTACGGATGGTGGCGATACCGTATATGCGGATCTTTCCGGTGATGTACAGTTTGGTGATCTTGGAAAAGAGATCGGGAAGCCGGACGAATCCAAGCAGGTTGTAGATTATACTGAGATGACAGATGAATATATGGAATCAAATATCAATCAGGAAGCAGCACAGAGAATTGTGTCAGCATGGGGTTCGGCACTTGGTTCTGCAGTTGATAACGGAGATATAGACATTGACGATTTTATTACATCGGATGCAACTACTGATGATGGTGACAATGATGATGAATATGTAATTGACAGTTCTTCCATTGATGATGTAGATTATTCCGGTTATGTCATGAAGGGTGAAGGCTATACAGTTGCCCTGAATGATCCGGCAGGTTACGACAGAGGATATGCAGATGATGAAGAGATAGATATCTACAATGACAAATATAATGCATATTATACATTGACACCGAACTGCGACAAAGAGAAGGAATGCGAGAACTTTATGACATATTTTGACTATCTTGGAGAAGATGGCAGCGTTCTTGATAAAAAGATGGAGCAGGTGACCGGAACTGATGGCAAGACAATGGACTGTTATGTAATAGATTCAGATATCTACGATATAAAGGTTCGTGATTATTACTATTTCTATCCGATCAACGATAAAGATTATATAGTTGTAAATGTAAATGTCTGGGCAAACGGAAAGGATCAGGAGGTTGATGCCGATATCACAGCCATCGCCAATGAGCTTGTCAATGGCCAGATCATAAATGTACAGGAGCAATAGGATAAAGGTATTCCGGGAGCACATATATGAATGTTGTAGAAGTAAAAAATGTAAGAATCGGTGAGGGTATGACAAAGATCTGCGTACCTATGGTAGCACCGACTGAGTATGATGTGGATATGCAGATACGAACGATCAAGAAATCTAAGACGGATCTGGTAGAATTCAGAGCAGACTGTTTTGAGGATTGTCTGGATATGGATGTATTGCTAAAAATACTTGAGAAGATTCAGGATGAGTTAGCAGAGTTTCCGATCGTATTCACATTCCGGACCAGAAGTGAAGGCGGAAGTCATGATATTACACCGGATCAGTACAGAGAAATGTTGTTACGAGTGGTTGAAAATGAACTGGTTGATCTGATCGATGTTGAATATTTCTATGATATTCCTTTTGTTACAGAAGTAATTGAAGCAGCGCATGATCATGGTATCAAGGTGGTTGTATCCAATCATGATTTCAAGACGACGATACCGATGGAACAGATTGTGGGCAGATTCAAGGAAATGATAGACACAGGTGCAGATATTGCGAAGATCGCAATGATGCCTGAGGATGGCTCACAGGTTGTCGACATGATGCAGGCTGCAAAGGAATTGCAGGAGTATGGGAATCAGACACCGCTTATCGTTATCTCTATGGGTGAGCTTGGCGTATCAACCAGAACAACCGGAGAAATGTATGGCAACTGCATCTCATTTGCAACTGCGGGTATTCCTTCTGCACCGGGCCAGATCGATGTGGAAGCACTTCGCAGTCAGCTTGAGATGATCCACAATATAATCGGCAGCTAGAGATGAAGGATGGAGACTGGATAGTTTTATTTGCAGAGGACAGAGATTTTCTGCGGATAAGATTCTCCGGTCTTTATTCTTATAGAACAGGAGAGATTGGCTTGAAAGAATATATTAATAAATATCTGGACAGATACAGTAAAAGAGACTATTATCCCTGGCATATGCCGGGACATAAAAGGCAGGATGTATTTGCGGATGATTTCTGGGAGATATTATTCCGTCGGGATTTTACGGAGGCGGAAGGGCTGGACGACCTTCATGAACCGGAGCTGTTCATGAAGGACAGTCTGGAGCAGATGAGACGATTCTACGGCACAAAGAAGACATATATGATGGTGAATGGTGCGACCGGTGGGATACTGGCAGCACTCTTTGCATGTGCACCGGAGCACGCAAGGATTCTGATGGGAAGAAACTGTCACAAATCTGTCTGCCATGCAGTAAGCCTGTTGAATCTGGAACCGGAGTACATTGTGCCGGAGCTTTTGCCGGGAACAGATATATTTGCAGATATTACACCGGAACAGATCGGGCAGAAGATACAGGAGATGAAGCAGAGAGGTGAGCTGCCTGCTGCTGTGGTTATCACTTCGCCGACTTATGAGGGCGTGATCTCGGATATCTGCGGAATTAAGAATGTACTTGTTCCGTATGATATCCCATTGATCGTGGATGAAGCACATGGAGCACATCTTCCGTTTATGCCGAAGCGGAATCTGTCAGCAGTTGCGGCAGGAGCGGATCTGGTTATCCAGAGCACACATAAGACACTTCCGGCATTGACGCAGACCGCACTTCTTCATGTGAATCGGAAAGATCTGATTCCGAGGGTGGAACGCTATCTGCATATTTTTCAGACGTCATCACCATCGTATCTGTTCACACAGAGCATGGAGAAAGCGGTCGTATATGCAGTGAATCACCCGGAAGTATTTGACGCATATCGAAAACGGCTAAAGCATTTTAGAAAAAAATGTAAGGAATTGAAGCATATCAGACTGTTACAACCGAAGCAGACATGTTATGCTTATGATAAATGTAAGCTGGTATTCACAGTGACGGGCATATACCCGGAGAATATGGATAATACAGATGGCAAAAAGTATGAAAAGGCGACCGGCCCATGGCTTGCCCATGTACTGGCAGAGAACTTTCATCAGGTGGTTGAGATGGCAGGAGCACAGCATGTGATCGTCATGACATCATTTGCGGATAAGAGAAAAGCGCTTGATCGTCTGTATGAGGTCTTAAAACAGATAGATTCAGAACTGGAAGAGGCGTCTGATGAAGCGGGAAGAGATGCAATCCGGGAGTATGATACAGATTCGACACTGTCGGAGACGGAGGATGCCGTTTTGTTTAATACAAGGTTTCATCTGCCGGAGCAGATTATGACGCCGGGCAGGGCGTGGACATTTGACAGTAGCAGAAAGAAGCTGACAGAGGCAGAAGGATGCACAGCGGCTGATTATGTGTATGCGTATCCGCCGGGAACTTCGGTTATCGTACCTGGTGAGAGGATTGACGCGCAGGTGATCCGGGATATCATACATATGGTGGAAACCGGGCTTAACATGATCGGAGTGGAATGTCCGCCGGATGGTATATATATACAGGTTATAAAAATGTTATAGTACAATAACATTTGGGGCTGTCAAAAGGGTTCGGTAATTGGATCCGGATTGGCGATATGATAAAACAGATAAAGGAGTATGGAACATATGCAGGGAATATTTATAACGATGGAAGGACCGGACGGAGCCGGCAAGACAACACAGATCGAGCTGTTAAAGGACTATCTGAATAAAAAAGGATATGACGTACTCATAACCAGAGATCCGGGCGGAAATGCGGTTAGCGAAGCGATCCGTGAAGTCATTTTGAATAAAGATTTTACAGAGATGGGATATATGACAGAGTTGTTATTATATGCGGCAGCGAGAGCACAGCTTGTAAAAGAGAATATCAAGCCGGCATTATCTGCAGGCAAGGCAGTTATCGCTGATCGTTTCGTAGATTCGTCAGCTGTATATCAGGGAATCGGACGGGGACTCGGAATTGATACTGTTTATAAGGTGAATGAATTTGCCTTACAGGGTATCCTGCCGGATATGACATTTTTAATGGATCTGGATGCGGAAGCCGGCATTGCCAGAAAGAAAAACCAGGCAGAGCTTGATCGTATGGAGCAGGAAAGTCTGGAGTTCCATAAGAAGGTTGTCGAGGGTTACAGATGCCTTGCTGAGATGAATCCTGACCGTATCGTAAAAGTTGATGCGGCTTTGCCAAAAGAAGCAATACATGATATAATAATTTCGTATGTAGAAAAATGGCTGGCAAGACCATAGCATAAGCAAGGAGAAGAGCATGATAGAATTTTCTGAAATTATCGGACATGAAGATATAATCCAGCATTTTAAGAGAAGTATAGAGATGGGAAAGGTATCCCAGGGCTATATTATAAATGGAGAAGAAGGCAGTGGTAAAAAGACTCTGACGCGTGCCATAATCAAGACTCTGGAGTGTGAAGAAGGCGGAACGGAGCCATGCTGCAAGTGCAAATCATGCAAGCAGATGGATACGGATAATCAGCCGGATGTTACATGGGTCACACATGACAAACCAAATGTGATCTCTGTAGAGGAAATCCGTGATCAGGTAAATAAGGATATAACGATCAAACCGTATAGCAGCCGGTATAAGATCTATGTGATCGACGATGCACAGCTTTTAAATGCAAATGCACAGAATGCTCTGCTTAAGACGATCGAGGAGCCACCGGAGTATGCGATCATTTTCCTGTTGACCAGCAATATTGACAAGATTCTTCCGACGATCATTTCCAGATGTATCGTACTGAATATTAAGCCTGTCAGAGAGCGGGATGTACTGGACTATCTGATGAATGAGCTGAAGCTTCCAAAGGAAAAAGCGGATTTCTGTATGGACTTTGCACAGGGTAATCTGGGTAAGGCGATCCGACTTGCGACCAGTGACGAATACAAGGAAATCATAGAGGATGTAACAGGTGTTCTTCGCAAGATCCCGGATATGACAGTCGACGATATTATGTTTGCGATCAAGAATATGAACCATCACAAGTTAAAGATCGGTGATTATATTGATCTGATGATGATGTGGTATCGCGATATCCTGATGTTAAAGATCACCGGAAATGCCGGACGGCTGATGTTCAAGGAATATTATACGGATATCCGCAAGCAGTCATCCCACATCTCCTATGAGGGAATTGAGGATGTCTTAAAGGCAATGGATAAGGCGAAGATCCGTCTGGAAGCAAATGTTAACTTTGATGTGGCTATGGAACTTATGCTTCTGACTATAAAGGAGAATAAATAATGAAAGAGATCATTGGAGTTCGGTTCAGACCGAATGGTAAGATTTATTTCTTTTCACCGGGAGACCATGATGTTGAGTGTGGACAATTTGTTATCGTAGAAACTGCCCGTGGTGTAGAATTCGGAAAAGTTGTACTGGGTAAGCGGAACATAGACGATGGTAAGATCGTATCCACTTTAAAGACGATCATAAGAGTAGCTACTGATGAAGATAAGAAAAGACACGAAGATAATAAAGAAAAGAGCAAGAAGGCATTTGCTATCTGTAAAGAGAAGATTGCAAAACATAAGCTTGATATGAAGCTGATCGAGGCCGAGTATACATTTGACAATAATAAAGTACTGTTCTACTTTACCGCAGATGGAAGAATTGATTTCCGTGAACTGGTAAAGGATCTGGCATCTGTATTCAAGACAAGGATCGAGCTCCGTCAGATCGGTGTTCGTGATGAGACGAAGATGGTTGGCGGTATCGGTATCTGTGGCAGGGAGCTGTGCTGCCATGAGCATTTGTCAGAGTTCGTTCCGGTATCGATCAAGATGGCAAAGGAACAGAATCTGTCATTGAACCCGACAAAGATATCCGGAGTATGCGGAAGACTGATGTGCTGTCTGAAACATGAACAGGACACATATGAGTATCTGAATGAGAAGCTTCCAAATGTCGGAGATTTTGTTCGGACAGTGGATGGAAATAAGGGTGAAGTCTTATCTGTAAGCGTACTTCGTCAGAAAGTAAGGATCGTGGTTACGGATAAGGATGATAATAAAGAGGTTATGGAGTATCCGGTCAGTGAACTGAAGTTCAAACCGAAGAAACGAAGAAATACAGAGCGTATCAGTGACGAGGAATATAAAGCACTGGAGGCGCTGGAAGATAAGGGAGGAAAATCCAAATTTGATGATTGATCTTCTCCCTGATGAACGTATAGATGATCTGCAATGCAAGGGGTATCAGATCATACAGAATCCCAATATGTTCTGCTTTGGCATGGATGCTGTACTGCTGGCAAATTTTGTAAAGCACAGACGGGATGGCATGTACATGGATCTTGGAACGGGAACCGGTGTTATACCGATCCTGCTGGCAGCAAAGGAACCGCCTGACGGAACCTGTCAGTTTGTCGGTCTGGAGATTCAGGATGCCTGTGCAGAGATGGCAGGAAAGAGTGTCAGATTAAATGATCTGGAACAGAAGGTTCGAATCGATCATGGAGATATCAGAGAGGTCTCCTGTAATTACAGGAAGGCCTCTTTTGATATCGTTACATCGAATCCGCCGTATATCAGCGGGAATCATGGACTGACAAATCCTGACGAGCCGAAGAATATTGCCAGACATGAGATCTGCGTGACGCTTTCAGATGTGATAGAGGCAGCGGCATATCTGCTGAAACCGGGTGGCAGCTTCTATATGATACATAAGCCGTTCCGGCTGGCAGAGATTTTTGAAGGGCTGCTGGCAAATGGACTGGAACCGAAACGGATGCAGCTTATTCATCCATATATTGATAAAGAACCGAATATGGTGATCGTAGAGGGCGTAAAGGGCGGTAATTCCAGAATCAAGATCGAGCCGCCGCTGATCGTCTATAAAGAACCGGGTGTTTACACGGAGCAGCTTCTCGATACATATGAAGGGGAAGCAAAGAAATAAAACAGACAGAACAGGAGAATCTACATGGCAGGTATATTATATCTGGTCGCTACGCCGATCGGGAATCTCGAAGATATGACATTCCGGGCGGTACGCACACTGTCAGAGGTGGATCTGATCGCAGCAGAGGATACGAGAAACAGTATCAAGCTGTTAAATCATTTTGAGATAAAAACACCGATGACCAGTTACCATGAATTTAATAAATATGATAAAGCAAAGGTTCTGGTGGACAAGCTTCTTACAGGAACAAATATTGCAGTTATAACGGATGCCGGAACACCGGGGATCTCAGATCCGGGTGAGGAACTGGTACGGCAGGCACTTGCGGCAGGAGTGACGGTAACAGCAGTACCGGGGGCATGCGCCTGTATCACGGCACTGATCTCATCGGGACTGCCGACCAGACGGTTTGCATTTGAAGCATTTCTGCCACAGGATAAGAAAGAAAAGGCAGAGGTTCTTGCAGAGTTAAAGGATGAGACCAGAACGATGGTGATCTATGAAGCACCACACCGATTACAGAAGACACTTGCGGAATTATTTGATACACTTGGCGACCGGAAGATTACACTTTGCCGGGAACTTACGAAACGGCATGAAACAATCGAGCAGTTCGTGTTGTCAGAGGCAATCAATTATTATGAAGAGCATGAACCGAGGGGCGAATATGTAATGGTGATCGAGGGAATGGATGTGGCTGCGGCAAAAGCAGAGAGGCAGCAGGAGTTCCTTTCGATGACGATAGAGGAACATGTCGCTATGTATGAGAAACAGGGCATGACGAAAAAGGACGCGATCAAACAGGCGGCAGCAGACCGTGGCGTTCCAAAGCGTGAAGTATATAATGTGGTTATGCGATAGAAATAAACAGTTGTAAAGCTCATGCCGGAATTATTCATGAGAGATAGAAATGATGATTTGCAGGCAGTTATAAACAGATGAAAGGTGAAAGGGGTATAAACATATGGCGTGGTTGGAGATATCAGGAACAGTTGGCAGGGTGGCAGTCTGCCTCGGATTTTTTATTGCAGGTATGGCGATTTTCTATCTGTTGACAAAGGTGATCTACCGGATACCGGAGAAGCAGCAGTTAGAGCGGTTGCACGAACCGGGAAAATTCAGAAATGCAGGGATTGTTATATTTGGCGGTGTGGCAGCGGTTTTATTTACCGGATTTTTCGGTATGGGATTACAGGGGATTATTTATTTTCTGTTTCTGGCAGTTCTTACCGTAGTGACCTTTATAGATATGGATACCATGGAGATCCCATTTATGCTGAATGTCATTATCTTTGTGATGGGCGTGGTATCTCTGATCCTTCAGTTCGTGTCGGATGCAGTTCCGGGATCTGAGTTTCTTGCAATGGATGAGGTTACGATCGTATCCAGACTGATCGGAATGATCTGTATCAGCCTTCCTTTATATCTGATCGTTCTGTTTATTCCGGAAGGCTTTGGCGGCGGAGATATCAAGCTGATGTTCGCTGCCGGCTTCTTGCTTGGCTGGAAAGCAACAGTGGTCGGTTTCTTTATCGGTTTGATCCTTGGCGGAATCTATGGTGTGATCTGTCTGGTTCGCAGAAGTCATGGTAAAAACGACCATTTTGCATTTGGCCCGTTCTTAAGCGTGGGGCTTGCGATCGCACTTTTCTGTGGAAATATCATCATGAATCATTACATCGATTTTATAAAAGCGGCTATGAATCCTGAGATATAGAAAAAACTGCTTGTGTATTCAAGGGAGATTGAGTATACTAAAGGGTATGGATGTTTAACGCGTTAAAGCGTTTGAGCGAAAAAGTTACAATGTATGGAGGAATATGGAAATGCCGATTATAGATTATCTGGAAAGAAATGCCAGAGAATTCGGGGATGACGTAGCACTGGTTGAGATTAATCCTGATGTCACAGAGACAAGGAGAGTAACATGGAGAGAATATGAGCTGATCGAGGCGAATCCAACCTGTCAGTATAGAAGAGAGATCACGTGGAATGTATTTAACGAGAAAGCAAATCGTTTTGCAAATCTTCTGGTCTCCAGAGGAATCCGGAAAGGAGATAAGATCGGTATACTGATGATGAACTGTCTGGAATGGCTTCCGATCTATTTTGGAGCATTAAAGACAGGAGCTTTGGCAGTACCGCTTAATTTCCGTTATGATGCAGAGGAGATCAAATACTGTGTAGAGCTTGCAGATGTGGATGTTCTGGTATTCGGTCCGGAATTTATCGGACGAGTAGAAACAGTTGTAGATGAGATTGCAGAGAAGCGTATTTTGTTATACGCAGGCGGTAACTGTCCGACATTTGCAGAGGACTATGATAAGCTTACGGCAAACTGTTCCAGTACCTTTGAGAAAAGAGATATCAAGGACAGCGACGATGCGGCAATTTATTTTTCATCAGGAACTACGGGTTTCCCGAAAGCAATCTTACATAACCATGAGAGCCTGATGCATGCAGCTACGGTGGAACAGAAGCACCATGGACAGACAAAGGATGATGTATTCTTATGTATTCCGCCTTTATATCATACAGGGGCAAAGATGCATTGGTTCGGAAGTCTGATCACAGGCGGAAAAGCAGTTCTGTTAAAGGGCGTTAATGCAAAGACTATTCTTCAGACCGTATCAGATGAACAGTGTACCATTGTATGGCTGTTAGTACCATGGGCACAGGATCTGTTGCTGGCATTAGAATCAGGTGAAGTAAAATTATCGGATTATAAGCTGGATCAGTGGAGACTGATGCATATCGGAGCACAGCCGGTTCCACAGAGCCTGATCAAACGTTGGAAAGAATACTTCCCGCATCATCAGTATGATACGAACTATGGTCTGTCAGAGTCTATCGGACCGGGCGCGGTACATCTGGGTGTTGAGAATATCGATAAAGTCGGTGCGATCGGCGTTCCGGGATATGGATGGCAGGTGCGCATTGTAGATGAAGATGGTAAAGATGTGAAGCAGGGAGATGTCGGAGAACTGATATTAAAAGGTCCCGGTGTTATGACCTGTTATTATAAGAATCCAGAAGCAACGGCTGAGACATTAAAAGACGGATGGCTGTATACCGGAGATATGGCGGAACAGGACGCAGATGGATTTATCTATCTGGTTGACCGTAAGAAGGATGTCATCATCAGCGGTGGTGAGAATATCTACCCGGTACAGATTGAGAATTTCTTAAGTAAATATCCGAAGATCAAGGATGTAGCTGTTATCGGACTTGCGGATCCGAGACTCGGTGAGATTACAGCGGCAATTATTGAGACAAAGGATGGCATGGAATGTACCGAAGATGAAATCAATGAATTTTGTAAGGAACTTCCAAGATATAAGAGACCAAGAAGGATTATTTTTGAGGATGTACCGAGAAATGCAACCGGTAAGATCGAGAAGCCGCTCCTTCGTAAGAAGCATAAGAGCGATAACCTTGTTGCAGCCGAGAATAATGCATAAAGAGATCACAGATCGTGGCATTATACAGATAGAGAAAGCAGAATCTGATATGTGTTCTTTACAAACTCAGATGTGTGTGCTTAAATATATAGTCGGAATCACAAAATACAACAGGAAGGTAAGATAATCATGAAGACACCATTTGTAACAAAAGCACAGGTTGATGAGATGATTAAGAAATACCCAACACCATTTCATCTTTATGACGAAAAAGGAATCAGAGAAAATGCAAGAAAGTTATATCAGGCATTTTCATGGAATAAGGGATTTAAGGAGTTCTTTGCGGTAAAGGCGACTCCAAATCCTACTATTCTTCGTATCTTAAAGGAAGAGGGATGCGGTACGGACTGCTCATCAC
Source organism: Lachnospiraceae bacterium GAM79 (assembly GCA_020735665.1). Taxonomy (NCBI): domain Bacteria; kingdom Bacillati; phylum Bacillota; class Clostridia; order Lachnospirales; family Lachnospiraceae; species Lachnospiraceae bacterium GAM79. The sequence continues at coordinate 2,374,931 of CP085928.1, read as the reverse complement.
TGACAGAGCTTATGATGTCAGATAAACTGGGATTTACCGGAGACGAGATCATGTTTTCATCCAATGATACGCCGGCAGAAGAATTTGTTCTTGCTAAGAAGCTTGGTGCAACGATCAATCTGGATGATTTCACACATATTGACTTCCTTGAAAAGACAGCAGGAATTCCTGAGAAGATCTGCTGCAGATATAATCCGGGTGGAACCTTCTCTATTTCCACAACAATCATGGACAACCCCGGAGATGCCAAGTATGGTATGACCAAGGATCAGATCATTGAGGCGTATCGTATCCTGAAGGGCAAAGGTGTAAAGAGATTTGGAATGCATGCATTTCTTGCAAGCAATACAGTGACGAATGACTACTATCCGGTTCTTGCAAGAACCTTATTTGAGGTAGCGGTTGAGATTAAGGAAAAGACAGGCGTAAAGCTTGACTTTATCAATCTGTCAGGCGGCGTAGGCGTTCCGTATACACCGGATAAAGAGCCGAATGATATCCTTGCGATCGGCGAAGGCGTAAGAAAGGTATATGAGGAGATCCTGGTTCCTGCAGGAATGGGTGACGTAGCTCTTTACACAGAGCTTGGACGATTCATGTTGGCTCCTTATGGCCATTTGATCACAACAGCGATTCATGAGAAACATACACACAAGGAATATATCGGTGTAGATGCATGCGCAGTTAATCTGATGCGGCCTGCCATGTATGGTGCATATCACCATATTACAGTTCTTGGTAAAGAGAATGAACCATGCGACCACAAATACGATGTAACAGGTTCGCTGTGTGAGAATAATGATAAATTTGCGATTGATCGTATGCTTCCAAAGATCGATATGGGAGATATTCTGGTAATTCATGATACAGGTGCACATGGCTTTGCAATGGGATATAACTATAACGGCAAGCTGAAATCCGCAGAGGTTCTCCTCTGTGAAGACGGCAGTACCAAACTGATCCGCAGGGCAGAGACACCGGATGATTATTTTGCTACATTAGACGGCTTCTGGAATGTGGATCTGAACGAAAAATAAGTTCACCTGAGACGGTTGAGAATCGTTGTGCCGGGTTATAGAAAAAAGCAAAAAAAACAGCCATTTTGGAGAAATATTTGTTCCCAAAATGGCTGTTTTAGTTTATACTGAATTTTAGTCAGGCTTTTTCAGGTTCCGGGTAATCAATACCAAATGTGTCAACAGTTACGGAAGCCATTTTCTGTTCTTTTACAGGACGATCACCGTAAGTTGTTCGGGTTGTTGCAATCTTATTTACAACATCCATTCCTTCGATTACTTTGCCAAATGCAGCGTATGCACCGTCTAAATGAGGAGCGGCCTTGTGCATGATAAAAAACTGGGAACCTGCAGAATCCGGTCGCATGGAACGAGCCATGGAGAGAACACCTTCAGTGTGCTTCAGGTCGTTCTTGAAGCCATTCTGTGAGAATTCACCTTTAATGCTATAGTTTGGTCCGCCCATTCCGGTTCCTTCCGGGCATCCGCCCTGAATCATGAAACCATTGATGATACGGTGAAAGTTCAAACCATTGTAAAAGCCTTTTTTTACGAGTGAGATAAAGTTATTAACTGTATTAGGAGCAATGTCCGGGTACAGCTCAGCCTTTATAACATCACCGTTTTCCATTGTAATTGTTACTATTGGATTTGCCAAAATAAATCGCATCCTTTCATTTATGATGAGGCTATCATATCATTACAGGCTTTACAAAGTCAATGTTGGATGCATTGTTTTGGGTTGGGGTATATTTTTTATTGGGGAATAAAAAGTTACAAACAGAAAAAGGAGAAACGCAGAGTGAAGAACGGAAAAGGTATTAAGGTAATTATTGTATTGGTCGTCGTTATTGCCCTTGTTGTGATAGGCGGATTAAAGATTAAAAATGTCTATGATGGCTTTATGGATGAGTACAAGGGGACGGAGAGCGCATCGGGAACAGATGTAACGATCGAGATTCCGGAAGGAGCATCGTCAAAGAAGGTGGCAGCGATCCTGCATGACGCCGGACTGATCAAGTATGAATATGCATTTGTATTACGAGTGAAAGAATCAGAATACAGAGGACGGATCCAGCCCGGTACATTTACACTGAACACCGGAATGAGTACACTCGAGATGATAGAAGAACTTTGTTATGTAGAACCTGTCAAGGAAGTTGTTGATACACTGACGATACCGGAAGGATACAGTATCGAACAGATCGCAGCAAAATGTGAGGAGCAGGATATTTGCAGCTCGGAGGAATTCCTGAATGAAGTAAAGAACGGAAATCATCAGATCCCGTTCAGTACCGGAGACATGAATACAGATGGTGCGAAGTACGACCTTCAGGGATATCTGTTTCCGGCAACCTATGATATTTATGAAGATACGACTGCGGCAAGTCTGATTGATACGATGCTGGAAAAATTCCGGAGCGTTTATACCTCAGAATACAGTGCCAAGGCAGCAGATCTTGGATATACAGATTATCAGATCCTGATCATGGCATCAATCGTGGAACGTGAAGCAAAGATTGACAGTGAGAGACCGATCATTGCAGGTGTTATCTATAATCGTTTAAAGATCGATATGATGCTTCAGATGTGTCCGACGGTTCTGTACCCTCTGACAGACGGAATGTATGATAAGTCAGAGGTTACTTATGATGATCTGGAGATCGAATCACCATACAACACTTATAAAAATACCGGACTTCCGGTAGGACCGATCTGCAATCCGGGTCAGGCATCGATAGAGGCTGTATTATATCCGGATGAGAACGATTATCTGTATTATCATACCAGTGATGCCGGAGATGGAAGCCATATCTTCTCATCCACATATGATGAACATATTAATACGCAGTAATGTATTGGGCAGATTGCCGATTTCTTTTTAAAAAGACTTGCGATATATGGTGAAATTATATATACTTATAGAGTATGCATGAACAATGGGATAATTTGTTACCTTATATGCACAGCAGAACGTGTGATAGGAGGATTGTTTGATGAGAAAAGTGAATTTCAAAGTAAGAAATATAGGCTCTGAAAAGTATTTGTCTTATGTTTTGGATGATGAGACAGATCTGGATGAAGAGTTGCTTGATTACCTTGATGATAATAAAATTGCAGAACTCATTGATATCATTTATGAAGAAGATGATGAGAATGATTATCTTACATACAATATAACGGACAGAACAACAGTTGGAGCACTCCTTTCAGGCACGGTACATGCAGAGATGATGCTGGGTATAATCAGAGGGGTTGCATCAGGAATTATGAATATGCGTGATCTGGGAATCCCTGTTTCATATGTTATTCTGAATAAGGATTTTACATATGTAAATCCTGTAACGTTTGATGTAAAGATGATCTGTATTCCGGTAGGATCGGATGTGGCAGCAAATGCGGAATTTAAGGCTTTTGTAAAAGGCCTGATTCTGAATGCAACATATGCGGACGATGAAGATTGTAATTATGTTGCTAAGCTTATAAATATGCTGAATGTAGAGAAGTTCACGATCAGGGGATTTGTCGGGCAATTGACAGAGTTAATGGAATCTGCAGGTATGCAGGTGGAAGAAGAATTTATGGATGTCGGTGATTCAGGTGTGGAAGTATCACAGTCAGTTGAAGTTCCGCAGTCAGATACATCACTGGATGATCTTCCTGAGTTCAAGGATATTCTGTTTGACGACGATGATGATGGACTTGAGATGTACGATGAAGAACCTACTGAGGAGAATACGATATTCAAGGATCTGGATCTGAATGAGAATACTGACAGTATCGGAAGCTCGGTAAATATGGATGTCTTTGATGAGAGCAATCTTGAGGAGCTTACTTTAGACGAAGATACAGAGATTGAAGACGATGAATCGGAAGAAATTGCAGAGGAGACGGAAGTTGCGGAAGAAGCTGCGGGTGAGATCAAAGCTGCAACAGAGATCAAGATAGAGACTCCTGAGGATGACGGAGAAGCAGAAGGTATGACAGAGATGCTGGCATCCGAAGCTGAGGAGTCAGAACAGGCATTTGACATAAAGGAAGTTGCCCATACAGCAGAGGGTGTAACTGAGATTATGGCAGAAGAAAAGAAGAAGGAAGAAAAACCGGTTCTGATCGATACACAGGATCTTGATAATCTGATCGAGAATCCACCGGTAATAAAGAATATTAGAATCAATCGTGCTAAGATCATACAGAAGGCAGTAGATGAGACGGAAATAGATGAAGCAGTTGATAATCCGACAGAGCAGATCAGAGGCGCAGGTGATGTAGATGAGGCAGATGCAAAAGAACCTGAGACACTCACGACACCGGTTGTGCCTACGGAGAAGCCGGAGGAGGAGAGTTCATCAACCGGAACCACAGTAGAGCTTACAGGTGGAATGAGTGTTATAAAGGATCAGACACCTGAGGAAGAGAAGAAGCCTGCACCGGGCATACCAAAGGCGATGCCATATATTATTAGAGTAAACACGAAAGAACGTGTGATGGTTAACAAAGCGGTATTCAAGCTTGGTAAAGCAAATCGTGGTGTTGATTTCCGAATCGACGGAAATGGTGCGATCAGCAGAGTTCATGCGATCATTTATCAGAGAGATGATGGCTGCTACCTGAAAGACAACAAAGCAACCAATGCTACATTAGTAGATGGTGTGAAGCTTGAGGAAGGTCAGGAAGTAAAACTGAAGAATGATGCTATGATCACGATCGGCGGAGAAGATTTTATTTTCAAATTAAGTTAATAAATTTATCACCTCGGGGAGGGGTGAACACGAGCAGGTAGCAATACCTGCTTTTGGTGTATAACAAGATAGAATGGAGAAAAGGGTTATGAAGAAAAACAAAGTAATACTTACAAGAACCGGCGAGGAATATACATGCAAGTATCTGCTAGATGCTGCAGATGTTGTTGATACAAAAGTGGATATGGGTATGTCCGGAAGATTTCCACAGATCATTCCATATACACTTGAGGAAAAAGAAGGACAGAGAACATTTGTATATCAGATCGGTGAACGGATGCAGATGACAGAGTTTCTGAAAAAAGAGATCAATAAGAAACAGATGCTTACATTGTTGTATAATGTATTGTCTGCGCTTGAAACATTTGGAATGAATATGATATCCCTGAGCTATGTGGCTAAGGATATTCAGTATATATTTGTCAATCCTGAGACATTGGAGGTTTCCTTTATCGTCGCTGCAGTTGATAAAGAGATAACAGATCTGAATGAAGTCCGGGATTTCGTAAAAGCTATTATCTGTGATGCAACTTATTTTGAGATGGATAGAGATAATTATGTTGCACGTTTAATTTCATTCACAAATCGCAGAGGAACATTTTCTATCAGTGATATGAAGAAGTATGTGGATAATCTGTTGCTTGATATGGGTATCCACATCGAAGAAGAGAAAAAACAGGAAGTAAAAGAAAATAAAACGGCAGCTGATAAGGTAAGTCGTGTCGGAGTCATGCAGAATCAGGCTAAGATGTCACAGCCGGTATCTCCGATGTCAAACGGTCAGCCAATGCCGGGACGTCCGATGCCGATGCCGAACGGTCAGCTGATGCCGGGACGTCCGATGCCGATGCCGAATGGTCAGCCGATGCCGGGACGTCCGATGCCGATGCCGAACGGTCAGCCGATGCCGGGACGTCCGATGCCGATGCCAAACGGTCAGCCAATGCCGAATCGCCCAATGCCAATGCAGATGGGACCGGACGGCAAGCCGGTAGCACCGATGCCGAACGGTCAGCCAATGCCGAATCGCCCAATGCCAATGCAGATGGGACCGGACGGCAAGCCGGTAGCACCGATGCCAAACGGTCAGCCGATGCCGAATCGCCCAATGCCAATGCAGATGGGACCGGACGGTAAGCCGGTAGCACCGATGCCGAACGGTCAGCCGATGCCGAATCGCCCGATGCCAATGCAGATGGGACCGGACGGCAAGCCGGTAGCACCGATGCCGAACGGTCAGCCAATGCCGAATCGCCCAATGCCAATGCAGATGGGACCGGACGGCAAGCCGGTAGCACCGATGCCAAACGGTCAGCCAATGCCGAATCGCCCAATGCCAATGCAGATGGGACCGGATGGCAAGCCGGTAGCACCGATGCCAAACGGTCAGCCAATGCCGAATCGCCCAATGCCAATGCAGATGGGACCGGACGGCAAGCCGGTAGCACCGATGCCGAATGGTCAGCCAATGCCGAATCGCCCAATGCCAATGCCGAATCGCCCAATGCCAATGCAGATGGGACCGGACGGCAAGCCGGTAGCACCGATGCCAAACGGTCAGCCGATGCCGAATCGTCCGATGCCAATGCAGATGGGACCGGACGGCAAGCCGATAGTACCGCCGGTATCTTCGATGAATGGTGCAGCACCGATGCCGGAGAAGAAACCGGAGGCAGCACCGGTACCACCGATGCCGGAGAAGAAGCCGGAGGCAGCACCAGTACCACCGATGCCGGAGAAGAAGCCGGAGGCAGCACCGGTACCACCGATGCCGGAACAGAAGACAGATGCGCCGAAGCCACAGGCACCGGTGCCTTATCTGTTAAGAACAGCAACAAATGAAAAAATCTATATAAATAAGCCGGAATTTGCAATCGGAAGATCGACAACAAAGGCAGACTATACTGTAACCGATAATTCAGATGTCAGCAGAATCCATTGTATTATCGAGAGAAAGAATGGTGTCAGCTATATTAAAGACAATCAGTCAACCAATGGTACATATGTAAACGGAAAAAATATAGCAGGGCAGGAAAATGTATTTTTAACAAACAATGCAAAGGTTTCATTGGGAGATGAAGAATTTGTATATCATATAAGATAAGCGTGGGGACAACAGAGCAGGAGAGAAGTATGAAGTATAAAGCAGCGTATTACACAGACGTAGGAATAAAAAAGAAAAATAATCAGGATTCTCTGGCAATTAAGATTGCAGAGACGCCGAAGGGATCTGCGGTATTTGCAATTATCTGTGATGGTATGGGAGGACTTGCAAAAGGCGAGCTTGCCAGTAAAGAAGTGATATGTGCATACTGCGACTGGTTCGAGAAGGATTTTCCGGAACTGGTGATTTCCGGAACATTTAATGCTTCCATATTGAAACAACAGTGGGATATGATAGCAATTAATGAAAATGAGAAATTAAAAGCATACGGAGAAGCACAGGGGATCATGATCGGTACCACTCTGTCTGCAATGTTGATGTATGGAGAACATTACTACATTATCCATGTAGGAGACAGTCGTGTATATGAATTAACAACAGAGGTCACACAGCTTACGAAGGATCAGACGCTTGTAGCGCGTGAGGTTGCTGCCGGAAGACTGACACCGGAGCAGGCAGAGAAGGACAGCAGAAGAAGTATTTTATTACAATGTATCGGTGCATCACCTGTGGTAGAGCCTGATTTTATCAGAGGATATATCGAAGAAAATGCCTGCTACATGTTATGCTCAGACGGATTCCGACATAAGATATCAGAGAATGAGATGCTGGATCGTATCGGACCGAAAGCGGCGCTGGATGAAAATGCCATGCGTGAGGGTTGCGCTTTCCTTACAGAACTGGATAAGTACAGAAAGGAAACTGATAATATCACGGTATTGTTAATTAAGACAGAGTAGTGGGGAGATAAGATGACAGAATTAGGTACAGTATTAGATGGAAAATACGAAATACTGAAAAAAGTTGGTCAGGGTGGAATGTCAATTGTTTATCTGGCGATGGATAATCGACTGAATAAACAGTGGGCGGTTAAGGAGATCAAAAATGATGGTTCCAAAAGCGTTGAGACTCTGTTAAAGGGTCTTGAACGAGAGGCAAATATTCTTAAAAATGTAGATCATCCGGTTTTGCCGCGAATCGTTGACATCATAAATGAAAATGGAACGATTTATGTAATCATGGATTTTGTTGAGGGAAAACCTTTGAATGAAGTCCTGAAGGCAGAGGGAGCGCAGGAGCAGTCGGATGTAATTGAGTGGGGACGCGCACTTGCCAGTGCACTTGATTACCTGCATTCTATGAATCCACCTATTATTTACAGAGATATGAAACCATCCAATGTTATGTTAAAGCCGGATGGATCTGTGAAATTGATTGATTTCGGAACAGCAAAGGAATATGTAATAGAGAATAATGCAGATACGACAGCCCTTGGAACAAGGGGTTATGCTGCACCGGAACAGTTCGGTGATGCACAGGGACATGGTATCTATAATACAGATGCAAGAACAGATATTTATAATCTGGGTGCGACATTATATCATTTGGTAACCGGAAAGAATCCATGTGAACCGCCGTATGAGATCAAGCCGATCAGACAGTGGAATCCGATGCTTTCATCAGGACTTGAGCAGATCATTATCAAATGTTGTCAGCCAAATCCAAATGACAGATATCAGTCCTGTTCAGAGTTACTGTATGCGCTGGATCATTACAATGAATTGGATAATGAGTACCGGGCAAAGGCAAAGAAGAAACTGATCATGTTTTGTACGATGGGTGGATTGTCATTGGCATCTGTTGCATGTGCAGTGATCGGCGGCGTGAAGAAGAATGAGATCAAGGAACAGAATTACAGCAATAAGATCTTAGAGGCAGAGAATGCATTACAGGATAATGATGTAAATAATGCAATCAAAATCTATAAAGATGCGATCGCATTGGATGAGACATCTTCAGATGCATATCTTGGTTTGTTAGATACATATGCTTATTATTACGATGCCACACAAGATGCTGAGAAGACATCATCCGAAGGCATGGACAGTGGAGCTAAGCTTGGTGTGCGGTATGTAACCAAGTATATTGATAAGGTTCAGGATGATGTTGTTTATGAGGTAGCAATCCTTTATTACAATGAAATTCAGGATTACAAAGCTGCAATGCAGTATTTTAATCAGGTAAACGATAAAGAGAACTTCCCGGATGAAGCTGCACAGGCATCTTATTATTCCGCTATCTGTGAGAATAAGATCAAGAAGAATTCCAACTTTGCGAACAGCCAAGAGAACCTGTTTAATTTTGAAGAATATAATAGCAGCAATCTGGAAGATACCAATACAAGTAAATATGTGAATTATCTGAATATCGCTTCAATATATGTTGATAATCTTGGAAGTGAAGCAGACGATATGCCACAACGGACGATTGCCCTGTTGCAGGAAGCAAATGAGAAACTGGACGAGAACAGTACAGCATTATCAAATGCGTTCCCTGAGGATCGAAACGTAAAGTATTATACAGCACAGTACGCAAGGATCCTGTATTCGGTATATTCCTATGAAGCAGAAAATGCAACAACTGATGATCAGAGGGAATCCTTCTATCTGAAAGCAGTTGACGCATTGAATCGTTATCTTGCAAGTATCGATATTACAGACAAGAATATTTCTGACAATACAAAGAAATCTTATGTCAAATATATGAAGGAAGAAGCTGAGACATATATAGCACTTGCAGTTTCTAGCGGTAAGAAAGATTATTATGATTCAGCTGAAAAGATATATAAGACGGCAGAAGACAGCATGGGTACAGAGGATTTTGCGGCAGACATATATGTAAGTCATCTGAATTATCTGTACGACAGATATTCGGGAGAATACGGATCTAATCCAAAGAAGTGGAGAAGTGAAGGAATATCCAAGGTACAGGCAGTTTACAATGCAGGTAAGAAGATTAATATACTTGCAAATCGTGGTAACAATGAATGGAACTCGTTAATCGTGAATTCTGCAATTGCCGGAGTAATTGATGGCACAGCAGCTGCTAAGTGAGAGTGAGGGTGATAACAATGAATGAAACTATATGCAATATAATGTTATTCGGTGGCATAGCTCTTGCAGTTGTATTTGCGGTTGTTGCAGTTATTTTGTTTGTAAAGTTAGATATACCAAAGGTGATCGGTGATCTGTCCGGAAGTACCGCGAGAAAGCAGATCAGGGAGATCCGGGAAAAGGGATATGAGAGTGTTCAGGGAAGCGGTGCTTCCAAGAAGGACGCGATCAAGTCTAAGGATAGTACCGGAAAGATCGAGGTAAGAGATATCAAACGGAAGACCTCCCGTTCAGAAGAACTGGAAAAGAAAGGTAATGAACGGTATCAAAAGGCAGTCAATGAGCTTAAGAAAGAACAGCAGAGCCGGATGGATGAGTTCGAGCGTGAGACAGATATCTTACAGGGACCGGATGATTACGAGAAAGAGACAGATATCTTAACAGAACCGGATGATTACGAGAGAGAAACCGATATATTATCGGCGGATGTAGATTACGATGAGGCAACTGACGTATTGACGCCGGAAGATGATGCAGATGAAGCAACCGATGTTCTGACGATGGAAGATGATACAGAGGGAGCAACCGATGTTCTGACGATGGAAGATGATATGGAGGGAGCAACCGATGTTCTGATGATGGAAGATGATGCAGAAGGAGCAACCGATATTCTGGCAGCGGTGGATGATGAGGAAGCAACTAATGTTCTGACATCGGATGAAGAAGCAACGAACGTTCTTTTAAATGAGGCGGTTCATGGAACGAAGCCGGAAATAAAGGATCGTGCAGGTTTCAAGATAGTAACAGATATCGTCGTAGTACATACAGATGAATCAATATAAGGAGGGAATGACCAATATGAAAAAGAATAAGTATTTGCATCGATTGATCGCGTTGGTCATGACGGCTGTTATGCTGTTGTCACTGGTGGCGATAGATAACAGATTTGGAATAGCGGCGAAAGATGAGTTCTCAAAAGAGGTCATTGATCTGGAAGATTATATTCCAAAGAAAGTAAAGTATAAAGAAGCAAAAGACGGAAGCGTTAAGATTGACAGTGTTAAGGAGATTGAGATTACGGTTCCGTTAGAGTCGGCAGTTACATTTAAGGGCGACTATCTGATGGAAGCACTCGATGCTGACGATGCTAATGAGGATCAGAAGGTAGCAACTTCCTGTGATGCAGATGAGAAGGATGCACCAAAGAAAGCGTCCAAGATCAAAAAAGTAAAGGTTGAAACGGTGGATGATGAGTACCGGTTCGCTGTATATAAGACAACGAAGGAAGAGGGCATATATGACTTTGCCGGTATCGTTGCCGTATATAGTGACGAAGGTAATGATCCGGTTCCGGCAGTACCGGTTCCGACGATTCAGGCGTCTGTAACAGAGAGCGATGAGCTGATCGCTAAAACAGGTTATTATTATGCAAAACCGGGATCATCTGTCAATATTAAGCTGGCGATTGCTGATGGTACAGATGATACATATATCCGTCAGGAATCAGAAGACCCTGCTGATATCACAAAGGTAGCTTATACTGTGGATGGTGGTGCAGAGACGATCATAGATGCAGATGACGATGGTAATTATGCATTAACAGTTAATGAAGCCGGAACTTATGAATTCACGGTTACAAACCGCGGCGGAGAGTCTGGTGTATCGGCTGTAAAGATCCTTTATCCAACGACAGTTCAGATTACAGATGTAACAGCAAGTGAGAATACAACGGTAAAGAAGGTTGGAGACAAGATTCAGGAACTTCTGAATAAGGTAGATGCTTCGATCAAAGTAACTGTCTCTGCAAAGGAGACAGTAGATGGAAGCCTTATGCCGCTGACCCTGAAATACAGACTGGCAAATGGTGCTGTATGGGGAGAATGGCAGAAAGCAGATATGACAGAGGATGTAGATGCAGGCTGCTATAAAGCAAGTGTATCGATTCCGAAGTCTTCAGCAACCGGAGAAGATTATAAAGTTGCGATCAGTGTATGCGATTCAGACTATACAGAAGTCTCTACATATACATTTGACGAAAACGGTGCGATCGTATTTATCGATGATGATGAACCGGATTTCGTAAGTGGTGTTGTAAACACATATCAGGGAACATCAGTATCCGCATCTACAAGCCTTGGTTCATACAGCTATAATTCTGATAGATGGTATAGCAGACTTGCAGTTAAGAATGTAAAGACAGAAGAAAATCATTCACCGATTGACTTTGTTGTAGCAACATTTGATGGCGCACCGTTTGATAGGAATATAGAAGTATCCGCAAATGGAAATAAATATACTTATACATATACAGATTGGGATAGTGATACAGTAGATTTGGAAGATGGTGTACATACAATCTCTTATGCAGTAACGAATCGTATGGAACTGGACAGCATCAAAAATGTCACATTTAATCTGGATGCAACAAAGCCTGTAGTAACAGTAACGAGTGCAGTTAAGAATGCAGCTGTAGCACAGGATGAGAAATATGTAGTAAGCGGGGCAACAGGAGAGACATTGACTGTTACAGCTACAGATCCGGGAAACGATGTCGGAACAGGAAGTGGCGTAGCAAGTACAAAGGTTACAGTAAACGGAAGTGAGAAAGCATTAGCGGCAGACAACACTCTGACACTTGCAGATGCAGGCGTATATGATGTCGTTGTGACTGTCACAGATAAAGCCGGAAATGAAGCTGCACAGAAGTTTACGGTTATCGTAAATAATGAAACACTTACGGACGAAATTACGGCAAATGCGGATGGTACACCGTTAGATCTCTCCGATCTTGTATATACAGGTGGCAATAATGTTACAGTAACATACAAGGTTACAGGACTTGATCTTGATCAGAACGATGTGATCAGTAATGTGGTAAGAAGGGATTCGGATGTAACAGGTACTACAGGTGAACAGATCACACCGACGATTGCGAAGAATAGTTCCGGTATAAATACAACCCTTACTCTTATTTATACATTACAAAAAGAAGGAGTCTATTCTTTCAATATCAAGACAAAGCATCATTATATAGATCTTGAGAGTGATGCAAATACAACAGAAAAGAGCTGTACGATCGCGTACGATAAGAGTGCTCCATCTGTTACAACGATGGAATTTGTAGACTATGAAGCCGGTATCGATAATGTATATTATTATTCAAAAACTACAGTTCCTAAGATCAAGATAGCTGCAAAGGACAGCATTGCAATCAGGAGTTATAAGATTACAGATCAGAACGGACAGGAGATCGTGTCTGAAAACTTATCGACGGATCCGAAAAAAGAGTTAGAGCAGACGTTTGAATTGACAGCAGGTATTCAGGAGAATCAGCCATATACGATCACATTCTATATCGATGATATGGCTGGAAACGGTATATCAAAGAATGTTTCTGATGAAGGTATTCCATATCAGTTTGAGATCGACAGCATTAGCCCTGATCGCGTTGCGATCGCCGATATGGCAGATGACGGAAGTCTGAATCTTAAGAGCTACTGGAATGGTTCGGCGGTTACGGTAAGTGCATCAGCGGAGGATAACCATTTCATTACATCATTTAACGCGGAAGCAATCTGCGATGGAAAGGCAGTTGCTGAGCAGGAACAGCAGGTAACAGCAAGTAAGAATGCATCTGCAGCATTTACATATAGTGAAGCCGGCACGTATGAAGTGACAGTATACGCATATGATGAAGTCGGAAATGTGAATACAGCGACCTGTCATTTTGTGATCGACGGAAAGCCTGCAGATATCAGCTTTACCGGTATTCCTGACAATGGAATATACAGAAATGATTCAAAACATCCGATCACGATCAATGTAAAAGATGATTATGGAATCAGCGCTGATAAGGTAAAGATTACTGAATACTATGAAACTTATGACGGTACAAAGGGACAGCTAACTGTTCTTTCGGAAAATACAGATATTAAGACAACAAAGGCAACTGTTAATTCCTGTGAGGTTATTGACGGTAAGCCGATGAAATATTATTTCAATGTGGAAACAACTGATAATTCAGGGAATGTTTCAAGCACAACAAGTAAGACCTTCTATTACGATGATATGAATCCGGAGATATCAGTAACACCGGATATCGTATCAGAGGAAAAAGATTATTATTACAATGATAAGGTTACATTTAAAGCAAATGTAAAAGAGCAATTTGCACTTGGAACGGTTGTATATCTTCTGAATACAGAAGACTATGATCTTGCAACAAAGGCTTCTGATTATAAGAAGAAAGCGATCAAGACATATACACTTGACGATCTGTGTGAGAAGACATTTGAATTCTCTGCAAGCAAGGCAGGCTTCTATGACTGGACTGTCGTTGCAGTAGACGGAGCAGGCAATGAAGATGCCGTAACCGAGATGCAGTTCACGATCGACAAGGAAAGACCGGAGGCAGAGATTGATGGTGTGCCGGAAGATGGTTTGTCGACAGGTACAGAGGTTGCGATCACAATTACAGATAATGAGGCACTTGATAAGGATGACTTCACTGTTATTCAGCATTATAAATACTACAATGGCACAAAGTATAAGAAGAAAACCGTTAAAGTAAAGCAGACCAGTGCAAATGAGCTGACGGCAACCGCTAATTGTGATGAGATGGATGGCAAGGCATGTTCATATTATTTCACAGTGGTCGGAAAAGATAAGGCCGGAAATGAAGTGATCTATGATCAGAATGCATCCAAATTCAAAGTGGATGGAACAGCACCGGAGATTACGATCACACCTTATCCGGATGAGAATGACGGATATTATAACAAGGGCGTAAGATTCAAGATCAATGTAAAAGAGCAGTTTGAAAAGAAGCATAAGATAACAGTTTCTGATAAGAATAAATCTGTGAACGGAGATGCGGATGATGTATTTGTCTTAAATGGTACAGATGGTACATTCGAGGTTAAGAGAAATGCAGAAGGCATCTATAACCTGAAGATTAAAGCAGAGGATGCATTCGGAAACCTTGCGGAAGATAAGGTTAGCTTCATTGTTGATAAGTCGGCTCCGACGATCGGTATAGCGACCGTAAGCAAGCTGAACAATGGGAATGTAGCCTTAAATGTAAATATTGCAGATAATTATAAAGGAAAAGAATACATCGTACATGTGATAAGGAAGGATGCTTCCGGAGCAGTTGTATATAATAAGGATTACAGAAAAGAAATCTGGAAGACAACTACCGCAAATCCGGATCTTGTATTTACCGATGAAGGTGATTATGAGATTTCCGTATCTGCAGAGGATAAAGCCGGAAATAAGAAGATTGCAGAAAATGTAACCTTCCGAATCGATAAGACCGCACCGGTTCTGTCAATTACAGGTGTTGCGGATTCTCAGACAACGGATTGTACAGCGACTCTTTCCGTAAATGAGGCATTCCCATTTTCTTATGATGGTTCGTCACTTGGCAGTACAGATGTTACGGCAACTATCACAAAGAAGACAGACGGAGCAGGAACAACAAATATAGCTACACTGAATACAGGCAATTTCTCAAGTGGTAATCCACATACAGCTACATATTCCTTTACAGAAGATGGTGAATATACGATCACATTTAATGCAAAGGATATGGTTGGCAATACAGCGGCTGCCGTAACGAAGACATTCAAGGTAGATAAGAATGCGCCTGAGTTATTTGTAACGGCAGTAAACAGCAAGAAGTCAAATATAAGCGAATACCAGATCGTCGGTGGTGCTTCTGATGATTCAAAAGACTATGTAGATATGAATCTGGAAGTAAAGGAGACATTCTTTGCTACAAATAAAGTATCGATCACCGTTCATAAGGATGGTAAAGATGTATCATCCGGCTACTTTAAGAACTTCAGCAGCAGTTCTGAGGTCAGCAGAGGCAGCCAGCGGTTTGAAGATGATGGTGTCTATACAGTTGAGATCTCAGCACAGGATGCGATTGGTAATAAGGCAAAGGATTACAGTATGGCGTTCACGGTAGATAATACCCCGCCATCGGTTGAGAATACAGAGAAGATGGAAGGCTTTGCAGCCCGTAGAAATGAGAATGGAGATCTGTTGCTGAACAGCAAAGATTTCTCGGATATCAAGGATAAAGGCTATGATGCATTCTGGACTGTAAATGATACTTCTGTATTTACAGCAAGTGTTAAGCTGGATGGAATCGACTTCGTTGATTTCTCCGATCTGACAGACGGATATCATACGATGATGATTGAAGTAACAGATGAGGTCGGACATAAGACTACGAATACATTTGATTTCACCTATGACGGAACTGCACCTCGAATCATTATAAGTGGTGTGGACGATAAGAGCGTTGTAAGAAATCCATTTACAATGTCGATCGGACTGGAAGACCCGGATGATACGATCACGGAGATTGTGATCAATGGCAAGACTATTGATCCAACGTTGTATAAGGATACAAATTCATATGACTTCCAGGTATCTGATTATGGAAAATATGAAGTGAAGGTAACAGCAGCAGATGCGGCCGGTAACGTATCATCAACTTTTGATGCTGAGACGGGAGAAGTATTCTCCTTCCAGCTAAGACAGAAGCTTTCACCGGTTGTTATCATTCTGATCATTCTTGCAGTTCTTATTCTTGCAGGAATCATAATCTGGATCATACTCAGAAAGCGCAAGAAAGCACAGCAGTAAATTAAAACATAGAAAGAAAGGGACCACGCCCAAACAGGCGTGGTCTTTCAATGAGGTGACATAAATGGCATTAAGAGCGGTAGCATTTGATATGGATGGAGTCCTGATCGATTCCGAGAAGGTATACAGAATGTGCTGGTTGAAGAATGGATTGTCCATCGGTATCCCGGAGAATGAGATGTCGAAGATCTGTGACCGGATGGCAGGTGGAACCAAGAAGACAAATGCGCATGTGATGAAAGAAAAAATGGGCGAAGATTTTGACTATCTTGCATTCAGACAACGCACAGTGGATATGGTCGAAGCATATCTGAATGAGCATGGCGTTGAATTAAAGCATGGCGTGATCGAGACACTAAAGACTTTAAAGGCAAGAGGAATCAAGATGGCGGTTGCAACCTCGACGGATCGGGAACGGGCAGAGGATAAACTGATTCGAAGCGGATTGCTTCCGTATTTTGATGATGTGATCTGTGGGGATGAGATCGAGCGTGGAAAACCATACCCGGACATCTATCTGAAAGCCTGTGAGAAGCTTGGTACGAAGCCGGAGGAGACAGTTGGAGTAGAGGATTCCATTAATGGTGTGACAGCCTCCCACGATGCAGGACTGTATACCCTTATGGTGATCGATCTGATCCAGCCGGATGAGGAAACAAAGAAGAAAGCAGACCGTATCAGCAACGATATATTTGAACTGACGGAATTATTTGAAGACTGATGAAGCAGTTTGACTTCGAAAATGACATCTGAAAATGATCGATATAGCAGAATAGAGGCTGATCTCTGGAATGAAAGGAAACCTTTCGGCATATAGTAGTGTCAGGAGGTTTTTCTATGATTACAGGACAGAAAATTTTCAGCCTGTTAAAGGCACTTGCGGTATCTTACATAATAACAGCGATCCTGCTGCTTGTAACGGCACTCCTCATGTACAAGCTGGGGCTGGGTGAAACGGCGATTCATCTGAGTATTATCATCATTCATGGCATCTCTGTGTTCCTTGGCGGTTTTCTTACCGGCAAGATGGTGAAGGAGCAAAAGTATATCTGGGGATTGATGCTCGGAGTGTGCTATGTGCTGGTGATCGGTATTGTATCTTTCATTATGAACGGTACGATCCACATCTCTGCCGGAGGAACATTAACGAATGTGATCCTGTGTCTCGCAGCCGGAATGCTTGGCGGAATGCTAGGTTAGAGACAAGTTTTTCGTAAAAATACTTTGACTTTAAAGCATGTTGTGTTATAATTTCGCTATATGACATAAAAAGGAGAAGTGTACCTATGAAGAGAATAAAGACACTCACAAACAGAACAATGAAGAACACAATGGTTAAAGGTGGATGCGGCGAATGCCAGACATCATGTCAGTCAGCTTGTAAGACATCATGCACAGTCGGAAATCAGAGCTGTGAGAATGCTGAGAACAAGTAAGAGATCATTGTAGACAGACAACCACAAAGGGGACCGTCAAACAAATGGCAGTCCTCTTTCGTTGCGTGTCAGAAAAATTAATTCACAAGATGGGAGAATTTGTATGGTACATCAGTACAAAAGTAATGGATATAATATCGTACTCGATGTATGTAGTGGGTCTGTTCACGTAGTGGATGACCTTGTGTATGATATTATTGCAAATTACGAAAATCATACAAAAGAGCAGGTAATGGAATTGCTGCCATCCTATGATAAGGATGAAGTATCGGAAGCCTATGACGAGGTAACCGGCCTGGTAGAAGACGGAACACTATTTACAGAAGACATATTCAAAGATTATATCATTGATTTTAAAAAGAGAAAAACAGTGGTAAAGGCTCTGTGTATCAATATTGCACATGACTGTAATCTTGCATGCAGATATTGTTTTGCAGGAGAAGGTGAGTACAAGGGTGACAGAGGTCTGATGCCACTTGACATAGCAAAGAAATCTCTGGATTTCCTCGTTGCCAATTCCGGTAACCGTGTAAATCTTGAGGTCGATTTCTTCGGCGGTGAGCCACTTATGAACTGGGATGTCGTAAAAGAGACCGTTCGATATGGAAGAAGCCTGGAGGAGAAGCATAATAAGAAATTCCGTTTCACACTGACAACAAACGGTGTGTTGTTAAATGATGAGGTAATGGAATTTGCCAATAAAGAGATGGCAAATGTCGTATTATCCATCGACGGAAGAAAAGAGATTCATGATTACATGCGTCCGACCAGAAATGGAAAGGGAAGCTATGATCTGTTACTTCCAAAGTTCCAGGAATTTGCAAAGAAGCGTGCCGGAAAGAGTTATTATGTAAGAGGCACTTATACGCATAACAATCTGGATTTTTCAAAGGATGTATTACACATGGCAGATCTTGGATTTGACCAGATCTCCATTGAGCCGGTTGTATCTCTGCCGGACGAGCCTTATGCGATAAAGGAAGAGGATATTCCGTATCTGTTAGATCAGTATGATATCCTTGCAAAAGAGATGATCAAAAGACATAAAGAAGGAAGGGGCTTCAATTTCTTCCACTTTATGATAGATTTGACAGGGGGACCATGCGTGGCCAAACGTCTGTCGGGGTGTGGTTCAGGTACAGAATATCTGTCAGTTACACCATGGGGCGACCTTTATCCGTGCCATCAGTTTGTCGGTGAGGATGGGTTCTGCATCGGAAATGTAAATGAAGGTATTACGAAACCGGAACTTGTTGATGAGTTTAAGCTCTGCAATGTCTATGCAAAGGACAAGTGTAAGGACTGTTTTGCAAGATTCTATTGTAGCGGTGGCTGTGCGGCGAACTCATATAAATTCCATGGGAATATATTAGATGCGTATGATATCGGATGTGAACTTCAGAAAAAGCGTATCGAATGTGCGATCATGATCAAAGCCGCATTAGCAGATGAAGAAGAAAATCAATAAGGAGGACAAAGGTAAATAAGATGAAGAAAGCAAGAAAAAAAGCCATATGGGTATTGATCCTGTTCCTGCTTGTGCTTGCGGGTTCCATCTACGTTGCATTGTTTGGTGTAGGCGACAGAGGAAAAGCAAAGTATATCAGCCTTGGACTTGATCTGAAGGGTGGCTTAAGTGTAACCTATGAGATTCAGGATGAGGATTACAGTGATGCAGATGTTCAGGATACGATCTATAAGCTGCAGAAACGTATTGATTCCCATACAACAGAGCATAACGTATATTCAGAGGGAAATGGTAAGATCACTGCCGAGATTCCGGGTGTAACAGATGCAGATGCAATTCTGGAAGACCTGAGTATCGAAGGTAAGTTAGAGTTCTTAGATCCTGAGAATTATGAATTATGGTCACAGGGCAAGGATTATACTCCAGCTCTTACCGGTGATGATATTAAGGGTGCAGATGCCAAGATTGATTCTACAGAGACCGGTGATGACAATGTAGTACAGTTGTCATTCACAACAGCAGGTGCTCAGAAGTTTGCAGATGTAACAACAGCAAATGTAGGAAAGATCGTCTATATCGTATATGATGGTGAAGTTGTAAGTGCACCAACTGTACAGCAGGCAATTACAGACGGAAACGCTGTTATCAACAGCATTTCAACATATGAAGAGGCAGACAGCCTTGCTACTACGATCCGTATCGGTGCATTGCCACTGACACTGAAGCAGGTACGTTCTAATATCGTCGGAGCAACTCTTGGTTCAGAAGCAGTATCAACAACGATCAAAGCAGGTATCATTGGTATTATCTGTATCTTCATTATCATGATCTGCGTATTCAGAATTCCGGGTCTGATCGCATCATTATCATTGACACTTTATACATTTATGATCTTACTTGTTATGAACCTGTTCAATGTTACATTGACACTTCCGGGTCTTGCAGGTATCATCCTTTCTGTAGGTATGGCGGTCGATGCGAACGTCGTTATCTTTACACGTATTAAAGAAGAACTGGCAACAGGTGCTTCTGTTAAGCAGTCTGTAAAAGCCGGATTCCATAATGCGTTATCAGCGATCATCGATGGTAACGTGACAACCCTGATCGCAGCACTTGTGCTTGGTATCTTCGGAACCGGTACGATCAAGGGATTTGCGATCACGCTGGCAATCGGTATCGTATTATCCGTATTCACAGCACTTGTTGTTTCACAGCTTGTATTAAATGCACTTGTTACACTTGGTGTAAATGATGTGAAGTTCTTTGGCAAGGCAAAAGAGCCAGGCAAGGTCAACTTCGTAAAGGGTGGTAAATATTGTATTATCGCTTCTGTTCTTGTCATCGTGATCGGCTTCTGTTTTATGCCGATCTTTGCAAAGACAAAGGGAAGTGCATTGAATTTAAGTATTGATTTTGCAGGTGGTACATCAATCACAGCAGAATTTGACAAAGCATATTCATTATCTGAGGCAGAGAAGGACATTGTTCCTGTTATCGCTGAGGCAGCAGGCATCAGTGAGGCAGATATCTCTGTTCAGACTGTTTCCGGTACAAATGAGATCGTATTCAAGACCACAGAGCTTACGACTCAGGGTGATGATTCTCAGTTGACAAAGGTAACAGCTGCACTCAGCGAGAAGCTCGGTGCGACAGTAACAAATTCCGATAATATCAGTGGTTCAGCCAGCAGCGATATGACAAGGGATGCATTCCTTTCTGTAGCACTTGCAGCCGTTCTGATGCTGATCTACATTGTAATCCGTTTCAAGGATGTGAAGTTTGGTGTAAGTGCGGTATTAGCCCTTTGCCATGATGTAGCTATGGTATTTGTTCTGTATATCTTACTTCGGTTATCCGTTGGTAATACCTGTATCGCATGTATGCTGACAATCTTCGGTTACTCGATCAATGCGACGATCATCGTATTCGACCGTATCCGTGAGAATATCGCAAATGCAGGAACAAAGAAAGATTACAAGCAGATTGTTAATTTAAGTATTAATCAGACGATCACCAGAAATATCTATACATCCTTAACAACATTTGTTACGATCTTCGTATTATATGTAATGGGTGTAGCAGCGATCAAAGAGTTCGCATTTACTCTGATGGCCGGTGTCGTAATCGGTGCTTATTCTTCTATCTGTGTAACTGGTCCATTGTGGTACTACTTCAAGACCGGATTTGGTAAGAAGAAGGATGCTGCGAATGGCAAGAACAATAAGAAAGCAGTAGAGAAGAAGAAAACAGCAAAGGCGCAGTAATTATCTGTTGCCGATCGAATGAAAAACAGACAAGTATGTAGGATTTACATATTTGTCTGTTTTTTTTGTTGTGTTATAGGAAAAATTACATCGTGTATTATAAAACTTAATCTGCAATGATGACGTAATGACAATGTATTGACAGATGATAAAAGCTGTGATATGTTGAAACAAAGGAGGTGTATGATATGAACACAAATTTAAATGTTGCAATGGCACCAAAGGATTCGACCTTTCAGGTGAGAATGAATTCTGAGATAAAGAGAGCCGTTGAAGATATTTATGCAAAAACAGGTATGACACTGACAGATGCTTTTAATACATTTATTCAACAGTCCTTGAATGTCGAGGGTTTGCCATTTATCGTGACTACGAACAGTAAGGAAGCACTAAAAGAACAGGCATTGGCTATGGTAATGCTTGATTTGAAACGTGCAGAAGCTCGTGCGGATGCGGAAGGCTGGATTGATGCAGATGATCTTGAGAAAGAATTGGGGGTGCGTGATTGAAAAAAATAAAATATACGCCGGACGCAGCAGACAAGCTGAGAGAATTAAAAAAGGCTATTACACAAAGTTATGGGGCGGACAAAGCAATAGAAATAGTTAAGAAAATAACAGATGCTATAAGGGAGCTTGGCACGAATGAAAAAAAGGGACCGGCAGTTTCACAGATGTTTGGTGTAGATACAGATTATCGGTTCCTTTTTATTTCTCATAATTATGTATTTTATCGTATAGAGGATGAATGTATTCGTATAGTTAATCTTTATCATGAAAGAGAAGATTTTATGTGGAAATTGTTTGGGATTGAGACTGTGCAGCAGGAAACATTAGATTACTGGAATGAGTAAAATATTGAAAAGGTTTGGTGAGAACAATGAAACGATTTGAAGCGGTTATATTTGATATGGATGGGGTTATATTCGACTCGGAGCTGCTGGTTATAAAGTGCTGGCAGGTCGTTGCAGATAAATATGGAATCAAAAACATAGAAGACACCTGTCACAAATGTCTGGGACTGAATAAGGATGCGACAAAGGAACTGATGCTTGGGGTGTATGGAGCAGATTTCCCTTATGATGAGTATAAGGCAGAGATGTCGGCACTGTTCCATGAACAGGCGGCGGGAGGAAAGCTTCCGATGAAGCCGGGAGTTACCGGTCTGTTGCAGACATTAAAGAAGAATGGAAGAAAGGTTGCGCTGGCATCGTCTACCAGAAAGGCAGTTGTCGAACAGGAGCTTCGGGATGCAGGTATCCTTCCGTATTTCGATCGGGTAATCTGCGGGGATATGGTAAAGCGGAGCAAACCGGAGCCAGATATCTATCTGGAAGCATGCAGACAGATCCATGTGATGCCGGAGCAGGCATACGCCATAGAGGATTCTTATAATGGTATCCGTTCTGCACATGCAGCGGGACTGCATCCGATCATGGTGCCGGATCTTGCACCGGTCACGGAAGAAATGCAGGAGCTGTCGGATGTCATTCTGGATTCCCTGACCGAAGTAGAGAAATATTTGTTTTTTATTTAATAGCTTCTATCCCTCTTTTCCGATATTGAGAGGGAGAGAAGCCTTTCTGTTTCCGGAACAGCCGGCTGAAATATAACTGATCATCATATCCTACGATCCTGGCTATTTCATTTATGGAATAGTTCGTCTGTTCTAAGAGAAGCTGGGCGTTGTTGATCCGGCGGGACACGATGAACTGCATTGGGGTCATGCCGGTGTATTTCTTGAAATTCCGTATGAACCAGCTCACGCTCATTCCTCTTGATTCGGCATATTGTTCTATGCTGATGTCTTTATTATAGTTTTCATTAAAGTAGGAAACTGCATAGTCCATTTCACGATCCAGATATTCATTTTTCAGGATATGTTCGCGTGACAGCTCCCGTTTGAATACGATTAAAAGGCGGGTCAGCAGTAAAGCCAGCATTTCTTCATAATCATCCTGACAACGCTGCAGCTCCAGGATGATCTGTTTAAATATATGTTCATATTCCAGAGAGGAACCGACAGGGAATACTCTCCGGTTATCTTTAAATCCATATTTCCTCAGAAGATTCTTCACATCGGAGCCGGTGAAATGAATCCAGTAAACCTCTGTTTTATCTGCACCGTAATATTCATATTTCTGTAGTTCCTTCGGGCGGTAGAGTACCATATTGCCAGCAGGAACGATCGTCTCATTCTCAGCTTTATCAAAATGAAAATGTCCAAGCCCGGATGCGATATAGATGATCTGGTAGTCCTGTCTGCCCTTAGGACGATAGGTAGGCATCTTCGGGTCGCCACTTAAGCGGTATGTTCCGCAGCTTCCGACAATAAGCGGTCTGCGCTTGTCCTTGAAATCAAGATAGGAATGATTCAGGTATCCGGTATTTATATACATGATGAAGCTCTCCTTTATTTGTAGGATTGTAGTATAAAAAGATTTATTGATATTGTATCATTTTGTCCATATTCTGTCCATTCCGGTTCATAGACAGAAATGCTGTTAAAGTGTATGATAAATACAGACAAAACGAAATAACAAGATAAT
The DNA here is from genome assembly GCA_020735665.1 of Lachnospiraceae bacterium GAM79. Lineage (NCBI taxonomy): Bacteria > Bacillati > Bacillota > Clostridia > Lachnospirales > Lachnospiraceae > Lachnospiraceae bacterium GAM79. The sequence continues at coordinate 2,350,738 of CP085928.1, read as the reverse complement.
ATTTGCAAATAATATCAAAAACATAAGAATAGTTGAAAACAAAAAAGTACATATAAGGGAGGATTACTTATGATAGTGCCACGTTATTATGAGAATTTGAATGTATTACATGAAAATACACAGCCTGCAAGGGCATACTATGTACCGGCTTCCTGTAGGATGGATGATCTGGTCGAGCACAGAGAAGGATCAGATCGGTTACAGTTATTAAATGGAAAATGGAAATTCCAATATTTTAAAAGTATTTATGATGTGAAGGATGCTTTTTATGAGATGGGATATGACACCGGAGCATTTGACGAGATCGAGGTTCCGGGCGTATGGCAGATGGCAGGATATGATACACACCAGTATACAAATATCCGCTATCCATTTCCATTTGACCCACCATATGTCCCACAGGATATACCGTGTGGAGCTTATGTGCATACCTTTTCTTATGCAAAGGATGTGGATGCGGCAAAGGCATTTCTGAATTTTGAAGGTGTGGATAGCTGCTTCTATGTGTGGATAAATGGGGAATATGTCGGATACAGTCAGGTATCCCATATGACCGGTGAGTTTGATGTGACAGACATTTTAAAAGAGGGAGAAAATACGATCGCTGTCCTTGTTATGAAATGGTGTGACGGTTCTTATCTGGAGGATCAGGATAAATTTCGGATGAGTGGAATTTTCCATGATGTATATATTCTGAAAAGACCGGAGTGCGCCATTCGCGACTACCGTATCACGACCTCTGTTTTAAAGGAAAAGGCTGAGGTGAAGCTCGATCTGAGCTTTTATCAGGAGACAGCGGTTAAGGTTACGATCGAAGACAGGAATGGTGTGGTTGTAGCGGAAGAACAGGCAGAGCATGACGGAGCTTTCACATTTGAGATTATACAGCCGACACTTTGGAACACCGAGAATCCATATCTGTATACCCTCATTTTGCAGAGTGAAAATGAGACGATCGTTGATCATATCGCTGTCAGAACGATAGAGATAAAGGATAAAGTTATTTACTTCAATGGACAGAAGATCAAATTCCGCGGTGTCAACCGGCACGATTCTGATCCGGTAACCGGCTTTACAGTGGATGTGGAGAAGATAAAAAAGGATCTTACCCTTATGAAACAGCACAACTTCAATGCGATCCGTTCCAGTCATTATCCAAATGCACCGTATTTTTATCAGATGTGTGACAAATATGGCTTCATGGTATGCGACGAGGCGGATATAGAAGCACATGGCCCATATATGTTATATCGCAAAGAGGATACTGACTACAACCGGTTCAAAAAGTGGAATGAGAAGATTGCAGACAATCCGGAATGGGAGGCGGCTATTCTTGACCGGGTGAAGCGGATGGTCGAGAGAGATAAGAACCGTTTCTGTATCGTGATGTGGTCGATGGGAAATGAAAGTGCATATGGCTGCAATTTTGAAAAGGCACTTGCATGGACGAAGCAGTATGATCCATCCCGTATTACCCAGTATGAAAGTGCAAGATACAGAAATTATGATGTGACCTATAATTATGAGAATCTGGATCTGTACAGCCGTATGTACCCAGCGCTGTCAGAGATCGAGGAATATCTGGAAAAGGACGGAAGCAAACCATTTCTGCTGGTTGAATACTGCCACAGCATGGGAAATGGTCCCGGAGATTTTGAAGATTATTTCCAAATGATCCACAGTGATGACCGCATGTGCGGTGGATTTGTATGGGAATGGTGCGACCATGCAGTTGCGCATGATCAAGCGGAAAACGGAAAGACGAAGTATTACTATGGCGGAGATCATGGAGAGGCGATACATGATGGTAATTTCTGTATGGATGGTCTTGTGTATCCGGACAGAACCCCGCATACCGGACTGCTCGAATACAAAAATGTCTACCGCCCGGTCAGAGTTCGGTCATTTGATCAGGAGAGAGGAACGCTTACCCTTCATAACTATATGGATTTTGATGATATTCAGGATTTTGTGGATATCTGTTATGAGGTAACTCAGGATGGCTTAAGTGTTCAGAAGGGCAAGGTAGTGGGTGCTTCGGCTGCTCCGCACAGTGATTGCACCGTGGGGCTTGATATCGATGTTCCTACGGCAGGCAGAGTATATCTGAAGCTTTCTTATCAGTTAAAGAAAGAGCTTCCGTTAGTTTCTGCGGGTCATGTATTGGGCTTTGATGAACTTCTGCTTGAGAATAAAGATGGAAGAAACCAGACAGCTGCCAAATGGACGGCTTCGGATGTGGCAGTATCCGATATCAGGGTAGAGGAAGACGATGCATGGATCGTGTTAAATGGTGATGGCTTCACATATCGGCTGGATAAGCGTACCGGCTTGTTCAGCGGACTTCAGTATGCAGGCAGGGAATATCTGAATCATCCAATGGAGCTTAACATCTGGCGTGCGCCTACAGATAACGATATGTATATCCGGGCAGAATGGGAGAAGGCTCATTATGATGAGGCATACACAAGAGCATATAGTGAACAGATCCTTCAGAACAAATTCGGAGTAATGATTATGTGCCATGCAGGTGTGGTAGCTCCAACCGTTCAAAAGCTGATCGATGTAGAGATTATGTGGAAAATAGATGGCGCAGGCAGAATTGCTGCGGGAATAACAGCAGTAAAAGATGAAGAACTCCCGGATCTTCCAAGATTTGGTATAAGAATGTTTCTGGATAAGAAGCTTTCTGAGGCTGCCTATTATGGCATGGGACCACAGGAAAGCTACCGCGACAAGCACAGGGCTGCCAGCCACGGCTTGTTCAGAAGTTCTGTGCAGGAGCTTCATGAGGACTATATCATGCCGCAGGAGAATGGAAGCCACTATGACTGTGATTATGTGGAACTGACAAATCAACGATATGGAATGGCTGTTGCAGCAGAACATACATTTTCATTTAATGCCTCTTATTACACTCAGGAAGTGCTTACGCAGACGAAACACAATTATGAGCTTACGGAAGCCGACAGTACGGTGCTCTGTATTGATCATGCACAGAATGGAATCGGTTCGAACAGCTGTGGCCCGGTTGTTTCGGATGAATACAGGTTCAGTGAAAATGAGTTCCGGTTTGATTTCGCGCTGGTACCGTTTGTGAGGGGTTAATTAGGAGGAGATACGGATGGAAGAGAAGAAATATTTAAAATGGTATAATAAAGTAGGTTATGGTTCGGGAGATATCGCGGGAAATGTGGTATATGCGTTTCTGACATCCTTTGTCATGGTATACCTGACGGATACGGTCGGACTTGCTTCAGGCATTGTCGGCACACTGATCGCGGTATCCAAATTATTCGATGGATTTACGGATGTATTTTTCGGATCCCTGATTGATAAGACACACAGCAGACTGGGAAAGGCAAGACCATGGATGATCTATGGATATATTGGCTGTGCAATCACGCTGGTTGCATGTTTTGCAGTTCCAGCCGGTATGGGTAAGGCTGCACAGTATACATGGTTTTTCATTGCATACACATTGTTAAATGGTGTGTTTTACACGGCAAATAATATTGCGTATTCGGCACTTACCTCACTGATCACAAAGAACAGCAAAGAACGAGTTCAGATGGGTTCTTATCGGTTTATATTTGCATTTTCAACAAGCCTTTTGATCCAGACGATCACGGTCGGATTCGTGGACTGGTGCGGTGGAGATGCGGCGGCATGGAGATTAGTAGCAATCATCTATGCGATAGTTGGTCTTGTGGTAAATACGATCTCCGGTCTGTCTGTGAAGGAGCTTCCGGAGGAAGAATTAAACGATGGAGAGCCGAAGAAAACCGAGGAGAAGTATAGTCTGGTTCAGGCATTTAAGCTCCTTATTAAGAACAAATATTATATTATGATCTGTGGAACTTACATCTTGCAGCAGCTTTACAGTGCCATGATCGGTGCGGGTCTGTTCTATATGACATGGGTTCTTAAGAATAAGAATCTGTTCGGGCAGTTTGCCTGGGCAGTAAATATTCCCCTCATTATAGCACTGATATTTACACCGACGCTGGTTGGCAAATGGAAGGGCATGTATAAGCTGAACCTTAGAGGATATATCATAGCGGTTATTGGCAGAGCCTTGGTTGTTGTTGCCGGCTATATTGGAAACATCCCGCTTATGCTGGCATTTACAGCTCTTGCAGCGCTAGGCCAGGGACCTTGGCAGGGAGATATGAATGCGGTTATTGCTTCCTGTTCCGAATATACCTACCTGACACAGGGAAAGCGGGTTGACGGAACTATGTACTCCTGTACTTCGCTTGGTGTAAAGATCGGAGGAGGAATCGGAACGGCGGTTGTCGGCTGGCTCCTTGAACTGTCCGGTTATAAAGGAACGATGGCGGTTCAGCCACAGTCGGCTCTTGATATGATGCAGTTCATGTATCTGTGGCTGCCGTTGATATTTGATATACTAATCCTGCTTATACTTTCCAGAATGAATGTGGAAGCGGCAAATGAAAAGCTTAAGGCAGAGCGGGGAATGTGTGCAGGAGAATAATCTACAAGACTTCACAGATTTTTCACAAAAATTATTAGCACTCGCTATTGACGAGTGCTAATACAAGTGGTATAACATAATCAGAACGAAGGAGAGGACATCAGATAGAGACTGATGGAGGTTCTGGAGTTCCGGAAAAATAACAATTACGTGTTCTGACAATGGTCAGCACACAAAAGAATAAAATGTATGTATTTGAATGGAGGAATGACTTATGTTGATGCCTAGTATTTTTGGAGAAAATTTATTTGATGATTTATTTGATGATTTTGCACGTCCTTATAAAGTGACAACAGGTTATACACAGCCTGCTAATATTATGAAGACAGATGTAAAAGAGACCGAAGGTTCATTTGAACTGGATATTGATATGCCTGGTTACAAGAAAGAAGATGTAAAGGCAGAATTGAAGGATGGTTATCTGACCATCACAGGTACAACGAAGAAAGAAACAGGCGATCAGGACAAGAAAGGCAAATATGTCCGCCGTGAAAGATATTGTGGTTCTTGCAGCCGTAGCTTCTATGTTGGTAAGGCAGTTGAAAAGGAAGACATCAAGGCAAAATTTGAAGATGGTGTTTTAAAGATCAGCGTACCAAAGAAAGAAGAGAAGCCAAAGGTTGAAGAAAGTAAATATATTTCAATCGAAGGATAAAATGCTCTATTCTCTGTACAGACGGAATAGCAAAGTAACACACGCATTCCTCTGAAAGGAAATGTTAATCATATAAGACCCCAAAAAAGCCGGTGCTTTTGCGTAACTGCGTAAAAGCACCGGTTTTTTAATTTATAGAGTAATTTTGCAAATGAAGAAAAGCGTTACAAATCGACCTGTAAAAATGAGAAAAATGTTACCGAAATATACAAATGAATGCGAAATATGTTATATAAACATGTAAAAAATAAAGAAAAACGTTACAAATTGCCTTGCAAAAACAAAGAAAAACGTTACAATAATATATATAATGTTTATTTTATGGAGAGAAAGAAATGTTACAAAGAAAAGTATATCAGGAACTGTTGAAGTGGAAAAATAGTAAAAAAGGAAAAGCATTATGTGTAATTGGTGCAAGGCAAATTGGAAAAACAACATTAATTCGTGAATTTGGAGCAAATGAGTATGAATATTTTGCAGAAATTAATTTTGTAACCGATAAAAATGCTTTTAAAATATTTGATGGAAAGCTGACTGTCAAAACAATCATAACGAATATGACAGCTTATCTACAGACACGTCTGGAACCGGGAAAGACATTGATTTTATTTGACGAGGTGCAGGAATGCCCACAGGTAAGAGCCGCAATAAAATTTCTTGTGGAGGATGGAAGATTTGATTATATAGAATCAGGTTCGCTGTTGGGAGTCCGGTATAAAGAAATCAGTTCATATCCGGTTGGTTTTGAACAGATATTACAGATGTATCCTCTTGATTTTGAGGAGTACATGTGGGCAAATGGTATACAGTCATCAACATTTGAATATTTGAAAGGGTGTTATGATAATACAACGAAGGTTTCAGATTCCATACATGAAACATTAAGCAAGCTGTTTTATAGTTATCTTGTGGTAGGTGGAATGCCGGAGAATGTACAGATTTATGTAGATACACATGATATAGCAAAGGTTGTTATGAACCAGAGAAGTATTTTGGATTTATATCGATTGGATATTGCAAAATACGCATCAGAGAATGAGAAAGCAAAGATCAAAGCAATATATGATGGCATTCCATCCCAGTTAAATGAAAAAAATCGCAGATTTAAACTTAGTAGTATCCATCCGGATGCCAGAATGTTACGATACGAGGATTGCTTTAACTGGCTGACAGATGCAGGAGTCGCACTGGCATGTTATAACGTAGCAGAACCTCAGCCGCCATTGCAGTTAAGCGAAAAGAGAAATCTTTTCAAATTGTATATGGGTGATGTCGGGTTGCTGTGTGCGGCTTGTATGGAAAATGTTCAGTTCGATCTGCTAATGGGAAACGTGGATGTTAATATGGGGAGTATTCTTGAAAATGCGTTTGCACAGAACCTTCAGGCAGGTGGCTTTCATTTGAATTATTATGATTCAAAAAAGATTGGAGAGTTAGATTTTGTATTACAAAGAGGTTTGTCGGTTGAGCTTGTAGAAGTAAAATCTGGAAATGATTACCATAAACATAAAGCGTTGGATCGTGCATTACAGGTTGAAAACTGGAAATTTAAAGAGTCGGTTGTCTTTTCAAAAGGAAATATAGAGTCAGAGAATGGGATCACATATCTGCCCTGGTATATGGTCATCTTTTTTCATCAGGAAAAAGAGCCAGATCAGATGATATATGAAATAGACCTAAGCGACTTATAAAAGGAATGCACATAGATTCTTTACAGGGAATTGCTGGAATTGGTATGTTATGTTATACTAAGCGGGATTAAACAATGCAGGAAGATATATAGACCGAATGAAAACAAGCCTAAAATGAGGGATATATAACAATAAAAAAATACAAAGGGGAAAACCTATGCCAATAAGAATAATGGGAACCGGAAGCTTTTTACCGGAAAAAAATGTGTCAAATACAGACCTTGAGAAATATGTAGATACTTCGGACGAGTGGATCTCCAGCCGAACCGGAATTAAGAATAGAAGAATCGCAGTACATGAAACGACTGCAGGAATGGCAGCAGAGGCTGCAAAGAAAGCCTTGGAGATGGCAGGAAAAGAAGCAATTGATGTAGAACTGATCGTGCTTGCAACAGTAACACCGGATTATTATACACCGAGTGCCGCATGTCAGGTTCAGGCGGAACTTGGTGCAGACAATGCCATTGCATTTGATGTAAATGCTGCATGTTCAGGATTTGTATTTGCACTCAATGTGGCAAAAATGTACATCGAGACAGGCTTTGTTAAGAATGCACTGGTAATTGGTGCGGAGACATTATCCAAGATCCTCGACTGGAACGATCGTGGGACCTGCGTGTTGTTTGGAGATGGAGCAGGTGCAGCGTATCTGGAAGAATCCGACAAGGGAATTATCAGTGTAGTACAGGGATCGATCGGTAAGAAGGGAATGGTTCTGAACTGCGAGAGCAGACGTACTCACAATATATTTACGGAAGCCGGGATCGAACATGATTATCTGCATATGGATGGACAGGAAGTATACAAATTCGCAGTCAGACAGTGCCCGAAGTGCCTGCTCGAAGCATTGGAAAAGGCAGATATGACAGCCGATGATATTGATTATTTCGTTCTTCATCAGGCAAATGTCCGTATCATCGAATCAGTAGCAAAGCGGTTAAAAGCGCCGATCGAGAAGTTCCCGATGACACTTGGATATACCGGAAATATGAGTGCTGCCAGTGTACCTGTCATGCTCGACAGTCTGGTGCGTGATGGCGGCTTAAAACGTGGTGACAAGGTTGCAATGTCAGCATTTGGCGCCGGCTTAACCTATGGCGCGATCGTCCTCGAGTGGTAGGGCTTGCGTCTAACTATCTCGATCCTATACTTGTTATTCCGCAAAACGCTTTCGCTCTATTCCTCAACGCAGCGGTACATAAGGTTGCAAAAGACGCAACCTAAGTACCGGCGTTCGGAAAGGTTTGCTTCATAACAATATAGGATCGAGATAGATGAACGACAGAGAGAAAAGGCTGTAGCAGCATACAATTAATAAAGTCCTGTCCAGATAATGCCAGATTAAGCAGAAATGGAAAATAGCATTACTGTTATGTAGCAAGCCTTTTCTCACGTCAGTCGTTAATGAGCCACCGTTAGGTGGGGAATTTAGGACTGCTACGTGAGAATAGAGTGCAAACGCCTTGCGGAATAATATGTAATGCTATTTTCCATTTCGTTTCAAAGTCACCTGGACAGGACTGATTAGCTGTAAGCTGCTACAGTCTCTTTTATATTATCGTTCGTTGATAGGAACGTACTCTTTAATCTCTGCAATGCTGGTGTAGGCAGGACGGATGATCTTGTAGGAATTAACAAGCTCTTCCATACGGTGTGCGCTCCAACCGACTACTCGTGCGATTGCAAATAACGGAGTAAACATCTCAGCAGGAATCTTTAACATTTTGTAGAGAAGTCCGCTGTAATAATCAATATTGATACAAACACCTTTGTAGATCTTACGTTCTTCGGCAATGATCTCAGGTGCAATACGCTCGATCATCTCATAAAGGGCATATTCTTCGTCCATACCCTTTTCGGCTGCCAAAAGCTTTACATATTTCTTGAATTCCAGAGCACGGGGATCGGATATGGAATAGAATGGATGTCCCATACCATATACGATACCGGTCTTGTCATATGCTTCCCGGTTGACGATCTTACGAATGTACTCGCCAACTTCTTCCTCATCTGTGATATCGGATACATTGTCACGGATATTTTTCATCATACCCATAACCTGATAGTCACCGCCACCGTTTAAAGGTCCCTTTAAGGAACAGAGGGCAGCAGCCATTGTTGCATATGTATCGGAACCGGAAGAGGTTACAACACGCGTTGTAAAGGTTGAGTTGCTTCCACCGCCGTGTTCCATATGAAGTACCAGTGCCAGATCCAGTACACGGGCTTCCAGACGGGTGTATTTCCGATTGGAACGCAGGGTACTTAATATATTTTCGGCAAACGATAATTCAGGAAGCGGCTTATGGATATAACAGCTCTTGCCAAGTTCGTAATGGCGGTATCCCTGATAGGAATAAACAGCCAGACGAGGGAACATACTGATCAACTGGATACACTGCTGTAATACATTTTCCAGAGAGTTGTCACCCATCTTTTTATCGTATGAACCAAGAGCCAGTGTACTCTTTGTCATATTTGCAATAATATCGGCAGTCGGACTTTTCATGATCACATCCTGGATGAAATGATGCGGCAGATCATAACTGATATTTAAAACCTGCTTGAAGTTCTGAAGCTCCTTTTCATCCGGCAAAACGCCGAATAACAGGAGATATGTACATTCCTCAAAACCAAAACGATTATCCAGAAAAAATCCTTTGATCAGATCATGAATTTCGTAACCACGATAGTAGAGCTCTCCAGCACATGGAACACGATTGCCGTTTTCATCTGTTGTAAATGATTTACTGAGAGAGACATTCGTGATTCCGGCATTGATACCGATACCGTTTAAATCACGGAGACTACGTTTTACACCATATTTTTCATATAAGGCATCGTCAATGCTATTGTTTTTGATACACATATCCAGATGGCTCTTTGTGAAAGGGCCGATATTATTAATTGACATTTCAATTTCCTCCTGTGAATAGGATAATACTAAAAGTCATTATCGCATTTTTTTATAGAGAATGCAATGAAATAATTGTAGCAAGGCAGCACATGCTTTGGTATAATTAGTATGGTTACAAAAAAGGAGAGTGTATAAAACGGAGGATATACATGAGAAAAGGGAGATTGGCGGTTGTTACAGTCTTTGGAAGCCTTGCAGTCGGGCTTGCTGCCTGTACGGTATTGTCAGGCAGAGTTTATAATAGCGTGTTGTACGATATTGTTCCATGGCTTGTTACGGGGATGGTCTGTGTAATACCGACGGTATTGTGCGGAAAACTGGAAACACCAAGACTTAGCAAATGCAGAAACGGCTGTATGCAGCTATTTGTATTCTGTGTATCCACAGTGCTTACAATTATATATACCGTTTTATGTATGGCAAAAGTTCTTCCGGCTGAATATATACCGACAAATGGGAAAATGTGGGTATTTCATATATTGACAGCGATTCTTGTGGAAGCAGTTGTGTTCTGGAATGGAATGATCCGGATATATCTGACGTCAGAACAGCTTGGTATCAAATGGAGAGGGATCGGAGCTGTATGTGGCATGATACCGGTTGTAAATCTGGTCGTACTTGGGAAGATACTTCGCTTGACGATAGGAGAGGTTTCATTTGAAAATGATAAGGTTCGATTGAATCGGGAACGGAATAAAGAGCAGATCTGCAAAACAAAATACCCGATTCTGCTGGTGCATGGTATCTTCTTCCGGGATTTCAAATTGTTAAATTACTGGGGAAGAATTCCAAAGGAACTGGAGACAAATGGTGCAGTTCTTTTTTATGGCAATCACCAGTCGGCAGCATCGGTTCCGGCATGTGCGCAGGAGCTGGATGCAAGAATCCGGGAGATCGTAACTGAAACGGGCTGTGAAAAAGTAAATGTGATCGCACATTCAAAAGGTGGTCTGGATATGCGCTATGCCTTATCAGAACTTGGTACAGATCGGTATGTTGCATCACTAACAACGATAAATACACCGCACCGGGGATGTGAATTTGCAGATTATCTGTTAAATATTGTTCCGGAAAAAGAGCAGCAGAGCGTGGCAAAAGCGTATAATGCAGTATTTAAAAAACTGGGCGATGATTCGCCGGATTTTCTGTTGGGAGTAAAAGATCTGACAGCTTCGGCATGTAAAGCCCTAAATGATAAATTACATGATGCACAGGGCGTGTTATATCAGAGCGTTGGTTCGAGGCAGAATGTGGCAGGAAATGGCAGATTTCCGCTGAATTATACATATCGATTGGTAAAATATTTTGATGGAGCAAATGATGGACTGGTAGGCGAAAAATCATTCCCATGGGGAGCAGATTTCAAATACCTGACAGTGGAGGGGAAGCGTGGAATCTCGCATGGAGATGTGATCGATCTAAACCGGGAAAATATTCCGGGATTTGATGTCCGGGAATTTTATGTGAAGCTGGTTCATGATTTAAAAACAAAGGGATATTGATGTATAAAAGAAAAGGAGCAGTATGATAATGGGAGAAAAAAAGCGAGTTTCAAATGCAGCAGGAAAAAAGAAAGCAAATCAAAACACTGCAAAAAACGGCAGGCGGCCATCCTCGGGTAGAAAAAGACGCAGAGGCATGACGGCAAATCAGTTTATAGTGATAATGGCAGTTGTTGTCGGAATCATTCTGGTATTTACAGTCAGTAAGATCATGCAGAATCGCTATATGAAGGTGACAAAGATAGGAAGTGAATATGCACTTGGAACACCGTTTGATATAAAGAATTATGTGCAGCCGGTAAATGATAAAGCAACAGTAGAATGTGATGAAGCTGATTTTCAGCCGGATAAGGTCGGACCTTATAAGGTGAAATATACAGTTAGATGCGGCAGGCTAAAGAAACATAATATAGTTACGATAGAGGTTGTGGATCATGATTTCCCGGATATAACGGGACCTGAGAAAATTGGCGTGCTCAAAGGGGAGATGGTCGATCTGTTGAAATATTATAATGTAAATGATTCTGAACCGAATCTGGCAGAAAAGCTCACGATCGATCAGGAAATAGACACCAGTGAAGGCGGATATGCAGAGTATACTCTCCGCGTGATTGACTGGGGAAATAATTCAGCATCCAAGACGATTACGATCGGTGTATTTGATTTTACAGATGATCAGAGGGCTGTGGCGCTGGCGGTAAGGGAATATAACCGGGAATTTAGCAGTGCTGTAACAGACAGCGGTGTATATTATATGGAAAAAGATGATACAACCGGTTATGTGTTGATCGGAAGTGATAATGTATATGAAGCAGGTGCTGATAACAGCTGCACCAGAATCGAGGCAGATGAGAATCTGATCCAGTCAATCCAGAGCAATGGTTCATGGATGGAGATAGGCGGCTATTCCTACTTCAATTACAATATACAGGAATAATCATTGGTGGCAGAGACGCTATAGTATTCTTTTGGAGGGGTATCGTATGGATAATACAGAGTTATTTTTAGACAAATATAAGGAACTTGAGAATGCGGCAATCAATGAATTCAAGCTTCCGCCGGATGGTTCGGCGGTTGCAAAGCTGGAAAAGAGAAGTGAGTTCAAAGATATTCGATTTGAACTTAACTACTGTCGAGAGGTTCGAAATCTTCTGCAGCATAACCAACGCTTGGATGAGGAATTCGCCGTGCAGCCGGGGAAGAAAATGATTGAGCTTCTGGATATGGTTCTGGATCGCATCAAGAATCCTGTACGGTGTATGGATATCGCAGTACCATTTAATGATCTGGTATGGCGATCTCTGGATGATCCGGTTATGCCGGTTATACGGATCATGAATGACAGAAATATTTCCCATGTGCCAATCTTAAAGGATAAAAGAGTGGTGGGAGATTTCAGTGATAACTGTATCTTTCCTTATCTGCTGGGTGATACAAACTGCCACATCGATGAGAAAACTCGGTTTCGAGATCTGCAGGAATATATCGAATTGGAGAAACACCCATCAGAACGCTTCCGATTTGTCGCATATGACGAAAAGGTATCCAATATTAAAAAATACTATGAAGAAAGCAGGAGAGATCATGAACGTATCGGATTGATCTTCCTGACCGAGACAGGACACCCGGACGAACGTCTGCTGGGAATTCTGACTTCATGGTTAATTATAGGAAATTAAAAAGATATCAGGAGCGCAGGGCTACAGCCACAACCAGCCTGATGGTATATTGACGTACTACAATTTCTATTCAATGTGTATTGCCGGTAAATACTTTTGTGCAAACTCGTCCTTCGGACTCAAACATGCACCCGTATCTACCGGCAATATGCATTTCATAACGAAATTTTCGTTAATGTCAATATACCATCAGGCTGGTTGCGGCTGTAGCCCCACGCTCCTGATTTTTTTATTCTATAGATGACATATAGATGTTCAGCAGCTTAAGTGCGGTATCCTGCACTTTAGGCGGGCTGTCATTTAACTGCGATAGAATCTCATCTTTATATTCTTGAAATGCCGGCGGTTCTTCTGTCAAAATATCATTTGGCGTTATATGAAGTACGCTGCATATTCTCAGCAAAGTATCAAGTCTCATATTTACATTTCCACGTTCAATATCAGCATAGGTTCGATCTGACAATCCTGCTAATTCAGCAACTTCTATCTGTGTCAAATGTACTTTCTTTCTGAATTGAAGCAGTTTGTTTCCTATCACATGAAAATCGGATATTATCACAGAATTACCTCCTTGTAATCTATATATAGGAATTATACTTCTTATTTAAATTGACAAACAGGAACTATAACTGTATAATGGCAGGAAGAAAAGTTCCTGTATATGTGTAGTATTACAACATATAAGTGAAAAATGCGGAGGAGAAAATGAAAGCAGATAATTTACAAAAGAATACCGGATTGAATGCAAATACCCTGAAACTGATCGCGGTAATAGCCATGGTCATACAGCATGCGACGATTGTGTTCTATCCAACAGAGAACGCACTACATTGGACCTTGTATGCGGTAGGAAGAATAACAGCGCCTGTTATGTGTTTCATGATAGTAGAAGGATACTATCACACATCAAATATCAAAAAGTATTTGATGCGTTTGTTTGTAGCAACCTTGATCTCACATATACCTCATGCACTGGCATTTGGATATTCACCATATGAGTTCTGGAAAGTGACAAGTATTATGTGGTGTCTGTTTTTAGGTTTGCTGGCATTAGTGATATTTAATAAGAAAGAAATACCACTGATCTTAAGACTGTTCGGTGTCGGTATTTGCTGCATTTTGTCATTCCCCGGCAATCTGAATTGTATTATCGTTCTGTGGATAATGGCATTTGGTGTATTCAGAGATAGTAACCGGAAGAAATATACAGCGTTTTTTATCGTTACGTTGTGTTACCTTGCAGAGTTCTGGGTTATAAGTTCACACGGAATACCATGGATCAGACTGGTATCGTTATTGGCAATCCCATTGTTGCTGATGTACAACGGCAAGCTTGGTAAGAAAAGCAAATGGATACAGTATGGATATTATCTTTTTTACCCGCTTCACCTTTTGGTGTTATACGGTCTGAAGATGTTGATCGGATAAATGGATGATAAATAAAAAGCAAAACAAAGGAGAATTAAAATGAGTAACTATAGTTTTGGAGTGCGCACTAAGAGATGGATCAGATTTTCAATTAACTATATAAAAGAAAGAATGCGTGGTCTCGATTTCAGTATGGTCTATGTCGGAGATATCCAGAAAAATGTAGCAGAATTTCATGGCTACAGTATGACAGATGAGAAAGACATGAAACGTATGCTGAAGGCCATCCCGGTCAATCCAAGTGAATGTTCATTCCTTGATGTAGGATGCGGAAAAGGAATCTGTATGAAATGTGCGGTTGAAAGCGGATATGGCAAGGTTGCCGGTCTGGATCTGGATAAGCACTTGTTAGGTATCGCAAAGAAGAATATGTCTATTTTAAAAATGGATGTAAGATTGATAAATGCAAATGCTGTGGATTTTGACGGATATGCTGATTTCGATGTTTTCTATTTCTACAATCCTTTTGGTAGAAGCGTTTTTGAGCAGGTTATAGAGAAAATCAAGGAAAGTCAGAAGACAAGAAACCGTGATATCTGGATCGCATATTATCATCCGGTATTTAGTGAATTATTTGATAAGGCAGGCTTTGAATTGAAAAATGAAGTAAAAGATAAGACCAGAGATACAACTACAAAATTCTACTATATGCCAAAGTTGAAATAAAAAAGATATCAGGAGCGCAGAGCAATGGTCACAACCAGCCTGATGGTATATTGACGTACTGCAATTTCTATTCAATATATATTGCCGGTAAATACTTTTGTGCAAACTCGTCCTTCGGACTCAGACATGCACTCGTATCTACCGGCAATATGTATTTCATAACGAAATTTTCGTTAATGTCAATATACCATCAGGCTGGTTGTGACCATAGCTCTGCGCTCCTGATATTTTTTTATATATTATGATAATGGTGGACGACGAAGTTCGTTGTCCAGTTCGGACTGATCGATAGCGATCGTCTTTGTATTCTTGATTTTTTCTACACGTCTCTTCCGGTGACGCTTATGGATATGTTTGATCAGAGTGATGATCAATAATAAGATAACACCGATACTGATCAGAACAACAGATAAGCCATAACGATCCAAAATCTTATCAAAAAGATTGTAATTATCTTCCTGCCAGATATTCTCCTTTTCCAGAGTTGACTGGATACTGTTTATACTGTGCATTGTTCCTTTACAGGTTGGGATTCCCGGCAGCCAGTCAGATGCTGGCGTCAGATTATTTGCCTGTTCACTTGTAATATTGAAATAATCGTAGATCAGGACATTTTTACCGGACGTTGTCTCAGGATCATCATATGCAAGATCGACAATGTACCAGCCATCATCAAGACATACCATGTTCCATGCGTGGGAATTATAGGTTTCAGAATCCTTGTCTTCTTCAGAAGATGATGTCACATTTCCTTCTACATAGATGCATTTAACACCGAGATAGTCCATAACGGCTTTAAATGCTTTAGCATATCCAAATGAAGTCGCACTTTTATGTTTGGAGTTAAATACTCCGTCTAAACTGTAGCACCATGAATCTCCGGAATGAGAAGCTTCGCTTTCCGTATCAAAATAAGTATCATCAATAATTGCATTATGGATCAGATATTCTTTTTGGTAGTCAGGAAGATCTTTATCTAAATTATCTGCATAATTGGAGATGACAATATTTGCATTATTTCGGATAATCTCCCGGGTATTCCCGTTTGCATAATCATCATAGCAGATGATCTGTACTTCATAGCAAACCGAACCGCCATCTAAGGATTTAGCATTGTATTTGAAATCAGGTGACATCCAGAAATACATTGGGTTATCTGCAAGAACTGCATTTACAACACTCTGCATACCAGATGCGCCAATAACTTCCCAGTTTTTACTGGTTACATTAATCGTGAATGCTTTGTAATAATGAGTTTCGCCTGATTCACGATACTCCGCATTCTGATTGGATTCGTGGTAGGCGGTAGCTGCTTCTTGTAGCTGATTATATACATTTTTGTATGCATCATTGTCAAACCTGTTATAATAATACTTCGTTGTATCAATATCTGCATAGGTATTGGTCTCTTCTGTCGTATCATCCGTTGTATTATCCGCGGCAAGTATGGTCATATTCGGTAATACAAGGATAATTGTCATCAGAAATAGTAGTAATTTCTTTCTCATAAACACACCCCGATCCATATCTTTTACGATGAAAAGATTATAAATTTATACTTTGTCATTTTACCACAGAGTGGAAATTATTACCAGTAAAAAACGCTTTTCTGTAAGCCTGCCCAATAGATTTCGGACTAACGCTTGAAATGGGAATGAAAAATGTGTAATATTGACTAAACATAGAGTAAAAATAATGAGTATGTTACAGAAGGAGTGCTGATATGGGAGCATCAAGTTGTGATTTATGTGCACATTACGTGTATGATGATGAAGATGATTTTTCAGAGTGTATGGTGAATATGGATGAGGATGATTATGCCAGATTTATAACCAGTTCATATGAAAGTTGTCCGTATTTCCAGTTGGATGATGAATATAAAGTAGTTCGAAAGCAGATGTAAGAAAAGCACACGTTGGCTGAAGAAGTATATATAAAATATACTATCAGACAATGTGTGCTTTTTATATAAGAATCGGATGCAGTCTGAAATGAGAGAGCGCCTGATCTGTGATCACGCGTGATCCTCCGGCGACTTTTTGAAGGATTCCACCAGATCGGTCAGATATACATATCGATCCATCAGGTGTTCCAGCTTCATTTCAGCCGATTCTTTTTCAGCCATCAAGTGATTCAGCTTTGTAAAATCAGTTGCGGCAGCTGCAATCTCACGATCTAATCCGTCTATCTTTTCTTCGCAGATCATGATATCGTTTTCAATATTGTCATATTCACGCTGCTCATTAAAGGATAATTTGGTCTTTGTGCGTTTTGGTGCAGCTTCTTTTTTGGAAGCATCTGATCTTTCTGTGACTGATGGTGTATTCTTTCGTGAAGCCGTAATATTTGCTTTGCCTGCACATTCAGTGTCACTTACAGATTTCGCTGAATTTGCAAATGAACCATGTTCCAGATAATAATCGGTATAACTTCCTTCGAACTGGTTGATGTGTCCTGTTCCGTCATAGACGAATAAACGTCTGACAACACGATCCAGAAAATAACGGTCATGCGATACAACGATCAGGATACCGGGGAATGAGTCCAGATAATCTTCCAGAATGCAAAGAGTTGATATGTCCAGATCATTGGTAGGCTCATCTAAGATCAGAACATTCGGAGAACCGGCAAGTACTTTTAACAGATAGAGTCTTCGTTTTTCACCACCGGATAATTTACCGATCTTCTGATACTGAAGGGTCGAGTCAAATAAAAATTCTTCGCATAGGGTAGAAGCAGGCATATATCCGTCAATTGTTCGGATGAATTCTGCCTTTTCCTTTACATATTCCAATACACATTTATTATCATCTAAAGGTTCATTCTCCTGAGAGAAATAACCGATATTTACCGTTTCTCCAACCTCGATATAGCCACTGTCCGGTTCCAGAATACCCGTGATCAGTTTCATCAGTGTGGATTTGCCGCAGCCATTTGGACCTGTAATACCGATCCTGTCGGTTCTTAAAAAGTTATATGAAAAATGCTCAATCAATGGATGAGACATTCCCGGAAAACTCTTTGATATGTCGTGCAGCTCGATCGTTTTATTCCCTAGCCGGGTCGTGATCGAATTTAAGGTTACGGATTTATCCATCTCGATCGGTTTCTCGGCGGATAGAACTTCAAATCGCTTAATATGTGCTTTTTGTTTGGTGCCTCTGGCTCTTGCGCCGCGTTGGATCCATGCAAGCTCTTTACGAAGGATTGTCTGGTGTTTTCTCTGAGTGGCCAGAGCGATATTTTCCCGTTCTGCCTTAAGGGCAAGGAAGCCTTCATAGTTTGTTTCATAACGATAGATGTATCCTTTATCGATCTCTGCGATCCGGTTTGTTACACGGTCAAGGAAATATCTGTCATGAGTGACCATGACCAGTGCACCTTTATAATTGTTCAGATATTCTTCCAGGTATTCCGTCATATCGTTGTCCAGATGGTTCGTTGGTTCGTCTAAGACCAGAATATCACAGTTGGACAGCAGAGCGGCAGCAAGTGCAACTTTTTTCTTCTGACCGCCGGAGAGGGTGGAAACCGGAATACCGGTATCGTTAAAGCCGAGCTGATCAAGAATTGCTCTGGCATCACCTTCAATGCTCCATTTATTTTCTTCCGTGCTGTTGGCGGTTATAACATGTTCGTATATTGTTTCATTGTCGTCAAATGTCGGGCTCTGTGGAAGATAATTGACAACAATGTTGTTCCCACGCACTACAAGCCCTGCGTCACAGGTATCTAAACCTGCGATCATTTTCAATAAGGTTGATTTTCCGGTTCCGTTGATTCCGATTACACCGATCTTATCACCACTGTTGACGGAGAAATCAGCTCCCTTGAAAAGCACTTTATCTGTATACGCCTTGTGGATATTTTTCATAGTTAATAAGTTCATTTGTATTTCCCAAACCATTCTTTATATTTGTTTCTTATAGAATAGACTGTTGATATTATGTGGCAGTACACTACTACTATACTGGAAACTGCACTTATTTTATGATGGTTTCCCGGCTACGTCAATAAGAGTTTTACGCACACTTGCCTCCGTGCGTTTAAAATATATAAAACAGATAAGAGATTATTATTTTACACAAAAAAATGCAGGAAAATGAAAAAAAGGATATCCGAATATTGTGACCGGATATCCTTTTTTACGACTGCTCTTATAGCTCCTGTTTGTCGTATATTCCTTTTATTAAATGTAAGTTGCCTTATGCGACTGCTGGTTCAGCAATGAAAGGCTTCAGTGTTGACATATATGAATCGGAAATACCATCATAGAATTTTACGGTTAATTCATCTCTCAGATCGAGACTGATAACACCAAGAATAGATTTTGCATCTACCATATAGTTTTTGTTTGTAGCTGATATATCGACATCGCCATGATATCCTCTCATTACATCTACAAACTGCTTTACTTCATCAACGCTGCTTAATTTTACTTTAATGTCAGTTGATTTAGCCATAAAACTCGCCTCCTTGATTTGTTGAACAATTTATAATCCTTTTTTTTGCTAAAGTCAAATTATGAAAGTGTGAACAAAAAGCAAAATTATTACCAATTTCTAAAATTTTTTAAAGTGAATAGAAATTTCAGCTTAAAGAAATTCAAAAATCGTCATTTTTTAGTTAAGGATATTCATTTATATGTAGTAAAACTGTAATGGTGTTACAAATTGCTATGAAAAATTTGTACAAAATAGGAGAAATTGGTGATTTTGGTGTATATTTTCGGTATAATACAGGTAAATAGCAGTTGATATGTATCTGCTTTTGTACAAATAGCTGTAAAAAAACAGGGATTGATCGGAACAAAAGCAGACAGAAACGGAGGTGGAAGTATGATCTATCAGGAAGAATCAGGACGGGAATATCACATAAAGACCGGGAAGAACGAGATCGGAAAATATGTGATCCTGCCGGGGGATCCGAAGCGGTCAGCGAAGATCGCAGCTTATCTGGATGATGCAAAGCTGGTTGCGGACAACCGGGAATTCGTGACATATACCGGATATCTGGAGGGCGAGAAGGTCAGTGTAACATCGACCGGTATCGGCGGACCATCAGCAGCGATTGCATTGGAGGAACTGGTGCATTGTGGCGCAGATACATTTATAAGGGTTGGAACCTGTGGCGCGATGCAGTTAGATATCATGGGAGGAGATATCGTGGTGGCAACCGGTGCTGTTCGGATGGAGGGTACATCAAAGGAATATGCTCCGATCGAATATCCGGCTGTTGCAAGCTATCCGGTCATTCAGGCACTGACAAAAGCCTGCGAGACGACGGGAGTCCGATACCATACCGGAGTTGTTCAGAGCAAGGATTCCTTCTATGGACAGCATGAGCCGGGAACCAAGCCGGTGTCCTATGAACTGGAAGCCAAATGGGAGGCATGGAAGCGGATGGGCTGTCTGGCGTCCGAGATGGAGTCCGCGGCGTTATTTATCGTAGGGGCTTATCTGGGTGTGAAGGTCGGAGCCTGTTATCTGGTGGTTGGAAATCAGGAGCGAAAAGCAGCGGGACTTGAGAATCCACTGGCATACGATACGGACATGGCAGTAAAGACCGCAGTTGAGGCAGTCCGGCAGTTGATTCTGGATGCAGGGAAAGAATAAAATCTATTAATATAAGTAAGAAGTTATTGAAAAAAATGTTAAAACATATACAATGTTTATAACGGTATTTGGTAAATATTAACAAAAAGAACCTGACGATATAATTTTTCGGGTTCCAAAATATCAGATAGGAGGTCAGTAATGGACAGAAAGGATTTGGAAGCAAAGGTTTTACAGGCTGTAGCTTGTGTTATGCCGGAGATTGACATCAGCAAGCTTGACATGACAGCCGAGTTGACAAAAGAATATGGGGTTAATTCTGTATCGATTATTCAGTTGATCGTAGAACTTGAAAATGATTTCAATATTGAATTTCAGGATTCAGAACTCGCATTGGGTTTGTATTATGATATGAATGATGTGGTTGCCGCTGTTGCAGCCAAGTTGAACTAGAGAAGATAAGGGAGGTATAATCATGAGCAATAAAAAGATATTGCCGGTCAGCTACCCAATGATTACATCATGGCAGTGGCATGCAACATTATTCTCAATTCTGGGGGATGACGAAAAGGCTAAGAACTGGATCTTCAGCAATTACATCCAGCTTAGATGTTATAATATTGAGGAGATTTTCACAGGAGATGAGATGCTTCTGGCAGATATGATGCCGGGAAGCAGTTCTTTGAAGGAGTGTCCATATCTTCTGTTCTCACTGATGACAAAAGAGCAGGTAGAGAGCTACTGTGGAGATATCATTAACTTCATTATTAAAACGATCGACCTGAACGGATATGTCTATGGTGTATTTGACGAGGCAAAGATTCTGTGCGATTCCGGTGCAGATTACAAATTCCCACATGAGTTATTTATCTTTGGCTATGATAAGGATAAGGAAGAATTTCATGTTGGTGATTTTACGTTTGGTGAGCATTATTCTTATTCAACTGTATCCTTTGAGGATGTTAAACGGGGTTACGATATCATAACAGCATCCGAAGATCATATGTTTAAGGATGATTATAAAGGCAGACGTGGTTTATATGTGATCCAGAAGAATACCGCTGAGATGTATTATGATCTGGATGTGGCATATATTAAGGATACATTGGTTGAATATCTGGACGCAAAGGATTCCAAGAATCATTTCCGTATGATGAGAAATCGTTTCTCAGATACAGTATTCGGTGTAAATGTATACGATGCAGTATATAAGCAGATCGAAAAGCAGCTTTCAGGAGATGAGCCTGATTTTGATATCCGTGCACTTCACCTGTTATACGATCATAAGGTTCTGATGAATGAACGCCTGAAGTATATGATGGCAAAAGGTGTGTTGGCTTATGATAATGAGATTCTTGACGAGTACATGGAGGTTGTCAACAATATGCTGACAGCAAGAAACCTTCTGATCAAGACATCCATCACAGGAAATGTGAACTGCCTTGATCGTTTTGAGAAGTATATCATGACCGCAAAGGCCAAAGAGATTGAGGTCCTCAACAAGGTTGTCGAGAGACTTTAAAGTAGCAGACGAAAACACCACGGTGTATGGTCAAGTGACGAACTCAGGCTGGGCTTATATTATTATGAAGCAAACCTTTCCGAGCGTCGGTACTTAGGCTGCGCCTTGTGCAGCCTTATGTACCGCTACGCCGAGGAATAGAGCGAAAGCGTTTTGCGTAATAATAGATACAAGCCCAGCCTGAGTTCTGTTTCTTGAAATGTATATACCGTGGTGTTTTCTGTTTGTGGAAGAGTCAAAGACAGAAAAATATAGCCGGCTGTTCGGCAACAGATATTTTCATGAAGCAAGCCTATTCAAATGTCGGTTCTTAGCGATCCACGGAAGTGGGAGCTTAGTACCGTTACATGAGAATAGAGCGGGAGCGTCTTGCGGAATGAAAAGTATCTGAGCCGGACAGCCGGCTATATTTTTCGTCCATCTATTTCACTATATGGATCTCTGAAGGCTGATAGTAAAAGCTGTCGGTTGCGATATAGCGGTTGCGGTAGTCAGGATCTGTGGTTTCTGCGTCATCATCCGTATGAGCAAGGACATCGTAGGATACGATGCCTTTGGTGGACACTTCCTTTATGAGCAGATAGGAAGCACCTTTTAAGGATATCGGTTCATCGGTGAGGGTGGCTGCTTTTTGTGTGTCGCTCCAAAGTACGGTATTGTCATCGGACATACCATAGAAGGTGTAGCTGTCTACAGGATCAGAAATGGATCGTACCGTAAGGGAGATCGTATTCGTTGTAGTGGCATTGGAATCGATGCCCGATTCTGTGTAGCTTTCAGAGAAGGATTGAGTCGTTGATTCGCCTTCGTTCATGATTGAAACAGGAGAGCCGGGTGTTATAAAGAGATCACCATTTTCTTTCTGATAGATTAGATTCAGATAGATATAATAAAGATCTGAATCTGTGGAATAATCTGTTTTGTCCGGATCAACATAGAGAGTGCCGGAAAGGGATAAGGAAGCTTCTGTGGTACCATCGGGTGGATACATATAATTGCTTTGACCGATTAGTGTATGGGATGAAGACTCATAGGAGGTAGTGCTCGTTCCATCGGAACCGGAAATGTTTATAGATGGTTCAGCCATCATATCGGAACAGAACGAATAATAAAAATTTCCTTCTTCTTTGGATACATCAACTTTAATTGCAGCCAGATAGCAGCCGGAGATATCGGGATTATTCGGTTTGAAAGTATCTGTTTTCTGATCATATGTGCAGGAAGTCGGTTCTTCCTGATCATCCAGAGGTGTTGCTGTACAATAGATACCAACCAGATGCTTGGTAACTGCAGATGGGGTATTTTCTTTCTTTGCAAGCTGACAGCCGGAAAGGACAGTCAGAACTAAAAGGGTCAGTATACTTATAGATAAAAATTTCTTCATGCTTCTTCCTCCTCATCAAGATTTCCGTCAAATGACAGAATATCGCCTACATCACAGTGCAGGTAGTAACATATTTTATTGATGGTTGTAAATCGGACACCTTTTGCTTTTCCGCTTCGCAAAATGGAAAGATTTGCTTCGGTTATGCCGATCTTTTTGCATAATTCTTTAGAAGTCATATTATTTTCTTTTAAGACTTTTTCCAGATTGATCTTAATTGCCATATGAAACCTCCGTATTAAATGAATGCTTCATTTTCTTCTTCCAGCGTGTGTGCTGTCTCGAATTTCTTTGCAAGGATAAATGCCGTTACGGTCAGAAGTATCTCTATAATAGGAAGAGATACGGTAAAGGTCGTATCTGAAAGTGACGGAAGCATAAGAAGCTGCAGGATGTTCCGAACAACTTCAAGTACTGCCGTAATGCAGAGAACTCTTACACACAGATGGGAGAGTGCCCCTGCATCCTGGATCGTCTGATCGGTGAAATGATTGTCTTTCAGAGAACGACACAGCCGGAAAGATGCGATCAATACCCAGATGAATAACAGGGATGGAACCAGGTCGCAGAGGAGTAACGGAATGCGGTCAGGTTGAAATGATCCCATGCTGCCATTATCAAGCATAACAGCACCATCTTCTGATGATATGATCCGGGAATACAGGTCGGGACCTGTTTGATCTGCAGAAGCCCATAGTTTTGGAAGCTTTATGAAACAGATATTAATGATTGTTATGATCATTACAAGAATGATGAAAACCTGAGCGATCTTTGCCAGATTGATCTCATTTGCATGCCGGATCATGGCAAGAACCCGGAGAATGATGTAACAGATAAAGATGGACCACAGGGTTGTCGATATTGCCAGATCGATCATAGGTATCGAATAACGAAAATAGGGGGTCATAAGCCCCGGATTTATCATCAGGTAAATGCCGATAAAGAGGGCAGCAGAGCATACGAGTAACAGATAGTCTGCACGGATCTTCTTTTTCCTCAGACAAAGAAGCAGAAATGCGATTGCCGGGAGACAGCAGATAATGATATAAAGTATGATCGCGATACAGTTACCGGAGCTTCCGGATAATGAAAGCTTTCGAAGCCATACTGCGATCCATTCAAACGGAGTTGTAAAAATCTGATTCATGGTTATATCCTTTCTGATAGCTGATTTTATCTAAAAATTATCGAAAAACAATAATTACAGTTTCAAAATATCATTAAAATTATCGTTTGTCAATAATTTCTATGGATTGTGAGCTTGATTCATTTATGCAGGTCTAATATAATAGAAATTGCCGTGTTCAGATTTCGTATCATTTGATTGAAGGATAAAATGATCGTTGGCATTTCGGCACCGGCATAAGGGAACATGGGAGAGTAACATTCTCAGTGACGATAAATAAATGTTTGTGAGGCAGAGATATGATTTATTCTTATCCGGATTATTATAAAAAGTTTAGATGTATAGCGGACAAATGCCCGGACACCTGCTGTTCTGACTGGCAGATCGTGATTGATGATGAATCACTGGAAAAATATCGAAATTACGCAGGAGAATACAGGCAGACACTTCATCGGAATATACAGTGGGAAGAAGGCGTATTCGGACATAACCGGAAGGGCAAATGTGCATTTTTGCGGGATGATGGACTGTGTGATATGTATAAGCATATGGGAAAAGACAGCTTATGCACAACCTGTCGGGAATATCCAAGGCATACGGAAGAATTTGAAAATATAAGAGAGATTTCATTATCGCTTTCCTGCCCGGAGGTGGCAAGGATATTGATGCAGAAGACAGATCCGGTAACATTTGTCTGTGAAGAAGACGATGAGGAAGAAGTATTTGAGGATTATGATTATTTCCTGTTTTCCAATCTTGAGGATATCCGGGAGGAGATTTTGAAGATTACCCAGAACCGGGAAGAAAGTCTGAAAGCAAGGATCAGAAAAGTATTGCAGATCGGTGCTTCCGCACAGAGACATTATGAAGAAGGGGATCTGATCGACTGGGGTGAATGTGAGGATACAGATAAAGTCTGCGTGAAAGATGAATATGAACTGTTCCGGAAGCATATGAGATTCCTGTCAGAGGAGCTGGAGCTGTTATATCAGGACTGGGATGATGTGTTGGTGGAATCCGAAGTGCTTTTGTTTGATCTGGGGGAAGCCGGTTTCACAGAGAATAAGAAACGATTTCTGTCATGGTGGGGAAACAGCAGCCTGCCTTCACTTGAGATCGTGCTGGAGCAGATCGTTGTTTATTTTATTTCGATCTATTTGTTAGGTGCGGTCTATGATGGGAATATTCTTGGTAAAATAGATTCCGCGGTGGGACATGTGACAGTAATCTTCCTGCTGCTTCTCGCCAGATGGATAAAGTGCAGTGAGAAGTTAGAGATGGCTGATCTGATCGAACTGGTGTACCGGTATTCCAGAGAGATCGAACATTCGGATGAGAATCTCGACCGGGTGGAAGAACTGGACTGGTTTATAAGAATATAATTTGAATTTCAGTGAACTCTATAGCATACTATAGGATAAGGTCGCTCGCAGAGCGATGAACAGTGATAAAAGGAAAATGGAGTAGCAGTATGAATATATGTATATTTGGTGCATCCAGCAATGACATTGATCAGGCATACATGGATGCGGTTTTTAATCTTGGAAAGAAGCTGGCAGAGAGAGGACACACATTAGTATTTGGTGCGGGTGCAAGAGGACTTATGGGGGCTGCCGCCAGAGGAGCAAGTGCCGGAAATGGTGAGATCGTTGGCGTTGCACCGACATTTTTTAATGTGGACGGCATCATATATGACAAATGTACAGAGCTGATCCGGACAGAGACGATGCGTGAGCGGAAACAGATCATGGAGGATCGGAGTGATGCATTTATCATGGTGCCGGGTGGAATCGGAACATTTGAGGAATTTTTTGAGGTGTTGACTTTAAAGCAGCTTGGACGGCATGGCAAGGCGATCATCGTCTATAACAAGGATGGATTCTTTGATTCTTTGTTTCAGATGATGGATGAATGTGTCGAGAAGGGTTTTATGAACCATGTAACAAACGAGATCTATCAGGTGATGACAGATACAGATGAGATCCTTTCTTATCTGGATGGCTATACACCGGAGGTCGGCAAGGTATTTAAATTTTAAACGATATGGGCGCAGGTGCAGGAGAAAAAATGGGAGATACGAATGAATATACAGTTCACGATCTGGTACGGGATGAGTTGTATAAAAATATGGATGTTGAATATGGAAAATTTACAGCGAGTCTGTCACCGGGAGCAGGAAATATCATCGGCGTTCGGATTCCGGTGTTGCGCAAAATGGCGAAAGAGATCGCGTCTGTAAACTGGAAGGAGTATCTGGATGGCGCAAGGGATGATACCTTTGAAGAAGTCATGCTACAGGGCATTGTGCTTGGCTATGCCAGAGGAAAGATCGACGACATTCTCACATACATGGGACGGTTCATACCAAAGATCGATGACTGGTCGATCTGCGATACCTGCTGTAATACGTTTAAGATTGCAAACCAGTATCAGCAGGAAGTGTGGGATTTCCTGATGCCATATCTGGACGAGCAGGGAGTAATCGATGGCAAGCCTGCTAACGAGAGAAATCGTGAGTTTGAACTGCGGTTTGTAGCAGTTATGATGTTGAATTATTATCTGAATGATGCCTATATTGATAAGGTGTTATATGCATACGATCATATGAAGAATGATGGCTATTATCTGAAAATGGGTGTTGCATGGGGACTTGCAGAAGCCTATGTAAAATGTCCGGAGCCGACGAAGGTATTTTTAAATAATAACCATCTGGATGATTTCACATTTAACAAAGCAATCCAGAAGATGCAGGAATCCTTCCGTATCACACCGGAGGAAAAAGCTGCACTCAAGGCAATGAAGCGGTAGAGTATAGGTCAAAATATTTGAGGAATGATTAGAAATCATATGCTCTACAGGAATTTGTCCAGCTCGGCTTCTACCTGTTTTCTTTTTTTGATCTTTGGATGATCGATGATCGTGCCGCCTGTGACAACCATTTCCAGATTGCGCAGAGCACGCAGATCTTCCAGAGGATTCTTTGCGGTAACGATCATATCCGTAATTTTTCCTTCCTGTACCAGAATACAGAGCCCTTCCTGTATCTGCATATCTTTTGTTCCGTTCAAGATTTTCCGTTTGTAAATGAGTAATTCACAATCATTCCCCATTTCCAAGAAATTGTTATTTTAACTATACAATAGCATGCGTGGGTTGGCAAGGTGCGGTTCTTATTTTGATCCCGACAGTTAATACAAAGGCAGAACCTTCCGAGATGTTTGAGTGGGAGCTGCGTGTTCAGGCATTTCAGAACAGTGTTATGCCTGCTATGTGTAATCGTGTCGGGGCAGAGGATGAGATGCACTTTTCCGGAGAATCGATCGTGGTTGATGCGCATGGAAATGTTCTTACAAAAGCTGATGATACAGAGCAGATCGTATATGTAGACGCAGATCTGTCAACCGTAAAAAAGATACGGGCATCAAAGCCATATACACAGCTCAGACGCAGGGAGTTTAGTACTGTTACGTGAAAATAGAACGCAAGTGCTTTGCGGAATAATAGGCGTATATACTGGTGGCAGCTCTTTATCGTTAATATATTAAGAATGGTCGGCAATCCTTCCGATGGTATCGGCAAGAATCTCGATCACCTGCTCGGTATCTTCTTCCTTATATTTTAAGAAAGTATGTACGCTTCCCTGAATCAGCAGAGAAATTGTGATATTTTTCTCCAGATTGTCTTTGAATTCCGGATGCGTGATAAAGATCAGTTCCTTAATGCGGGCTTCCAGTTTGTTGGTGAGCACACCACAGCTTCTGTCATCATCCGGGAAAAGAATGTTGAACAGATGTCCCTGTGTGATAAATGCGGTACAGAGCAGTCTGGCTGCGGCAGCCGGATCTGTGATGATAAGATCCGGATTTGGAATGTCTGCAACCAGTGACGTGATCGCATCATTTTCCAGATATTCCGATAGATCGTAGATATCTTTAAAATGAAGATAAAATGTCTGTTTGCTGATATTTGCTTTCTGGGTCAGCTCCCGGATCGTAATCTTTTCGAGCGGTTTTGCCGCACGTAATTCTATAAAAGCACTGAAAATGCTGTTCTTGGTTTTCTGTATTCTTAAATCCATTGCGATCTCCTGATTTACTATTTGTTGACTATGGTCAATAAATTGACGTTATTCAATTATTGGCTATGGTGTCAGCTTTTGTAATCTCATATAATAAACATGTCTATTTTAATCTATAAATTTACTATAGTCAATAAAGAAACAAAACAGATGATTCCTACACGGGCAGTTCGACCTTGCCAACATGTGGACGCTCTCGCTCGTTTCAGCCTGCAGCGGTACTAAGATGCCGCTTATGCGCCATCTAAGGACCGGCGGCTTCAAATGCCACTAGTTGGTAAGGTCAAACTGCCCGTGCAGGAATCATCTGTATAAATACAAAGGAGAAGAGTATGGACATTTACGAATTTTATTCCGGAAGAAGCTTTGATGCATATAGAGAACTAGGGGCGCATGTGAAGAAAGAGATCACAGGAAAGAAGACAGTTGTCAGTGGTGTGGAATTTGTTACATATGCACCGAATGCACTGGGGGTAAATGTGATCGGTGAATTCAACGACTGGAACGAGACGGTCATGGAACGCTGTTATGACGGCAGCTTTTTCAAGGTATTTGTGCCGGAAGCAAGACCGGGCATGATGTACAAATATAAGATCTATCACAGAGACGGCAGCAGCATGGAGCATTGTGATCCGTATGGCTTCGGCATGGAGCTGCGTCCGGCATTTGCATCCATTATCCGGGATATGGATACTTATCGTTTCCATGATGCCAAATGGATGAAGAACCGTAGTGTATGTCAGGGAAGTCCACTTAACATCTATGAAGTTCATCTGGGTTCCTGGCGCACAAAACCGGTCTTTGATGAACAGGGAAATCCGCTGACACCGGAGGAGATCGCAGAGAGCAACCGGGTAGAGGAGAGCTGGTATACCTATAAGGAGATCGCTCCGATGCTTGCGGAATATGTGAAAGAGCAGGGATATAATTATGTAGAGTTCATGCCGCTCTCCGAGCATCCGTCCGATCAGTCCTGGGGCTATCAGAATACCGGATTTTTCAGTCCGACATCCAGATATGGAACAGCAGATGACCTGAAGGAAATGATCGATATTCTGCATCAGCATAATATTGGCACAATTCTTGATTTTGTTCCGGTTCATTTCGCACTTGATGGCTATGGACTTGCCAGATATGATGGCACGGCATTGTATGAATATCCAAGCAACGATGTGGGATACAGTGAGTGGGGAAGCATGAACTTCATTCATTCCAAAGGAGAAGTGCGGAGCTTCTTACAGTCTGCGGCGAATTACTGGCTGTCAGAGTATCATTTTGACGGACTTCGTATGGATGCGATCAGCCGTATCATCTACTGGATGGGCGATGAGAGCCGTGGTGTAAATGACCGGGCGGTTGATTTTATCCGGAATATGAATCAGGGGTTAAAGGATCGTCATCCTTCGATCATCCTGTGTGCCGAAGACTCGACAGACTTTAAGGGTACAACGAAAGAAACAAAATATGGTGGACTGGGCTTTGATTACAAATGGGATATGGGCTGGATGAATGATACACTGAATTTCTTCCGTACACTTCCATTTGTCCGCGGCGAGCATTATCATGACCTGACATTCTCGATGATGTATAACTATAACGAACGGTATCTGCTTCCTTTGTCACACGATGAGGTTGTACATGGAAAGGCAACGATCATTCAGAAGATGGCGGGTATGTATGAAGAAAAGTTCCCACAGGCAAAGGCATTATATGCTTATATGTATGCGCATCCGGGCAAGAAGCTGAACTTTATGGGAAATGAGATCGGACAGTTCCGTGAATGGGATGAGAAGCGCGAGCAGGACTGGGATCTTTTGAAATATCCGAACCATGATTCCTTCCACCAGTACATGAAAGCACTGAATAAGATTTATATGAAAGAGCCGGCATTATCTGCATGGGATGATGATCCGAACGGATTTGCATGGATCCTTTGCGGTAAGGAAAATGATGTTGTCTATATCTTTCAGCGTGAAGTAAATGAAGATAAGGTGATCGTTGTATTAAACCTGTCGGGACTTGTATATAAAAATTATCACTTTAATTATGGAAATGGTGATACAATGAAGGTACTAATCAACAGTGACTGGAATAAATTTGGGGGAAGCACAAAAGATACAGAAAAGACGATCAAAGGTGTAAATGGAGATTTCGGATTTGACCTTCCGGCATTTTCCGGAATTTACCTGAAACCGGTCGATTAGACATTCGTGAACGACCATGTGTATGTCTGGATATTTTGATATTAGTAATCGGAAACTTTAGACAGAGATATGGTTTTGATCGTTGCAAATATACAGAACATTGTTTGAACACATAAAAAAGATCTGAATATATAGAACATGAGAAGGTGAATATGATGACGACAACAGAGAAGCTTGCAGGGCTGCGTGAGAAAATGAATGAAACAGGCGTAGATGCTTATGTGATCACAACGGATGACTTTCATGCGTCCGAATATGTTGGAGCATATTTCAGGGAAAGAGAATATATGTCCGGGTTTACAGGATCTGCCGGAATACTGGTTGTGCTCCCTGATACGGCGGCATTGTTTACAGATGGACGGTATTTCATTCAGGCGGAAGCACAGCTTGCAGGCAGTACGATCGAACTGATGAAGAGTGGACAGCCGGGCGTTCCAACGATCGAGGAATATTTGTACGACCATCTGGAACCGGAAAAGGTTGTAGGATTTGACGGAAGAACCGTCAGTCTGGATTTTGCTGACAGGATGCTTGGCAAACTGGGCGATAAAAAGGTTACTTTAAATGGTGACCTGGATCTGGTCGATGAACTCTGGGCGGACAGACCGGAGCTGTCACATGAGCCGGTATTTGAATTACCGTTTTCATACACAGGTGAAACCCGTGCGGATAAGCTTGCGCGTGTCAGAGCGTCAATAAGATCCGCAGGCGCGGATGTCCGGGTGATCTCTGCGCTGGACGAGATCGCGTGGCTTCTGAATCTGCGGGGCAATGATATAGACTGTAATCCGGTATTCCTGTCATATATGCTGATCGCAGATGAAGCCTGCCGTTTATATATCAATGATGCGATTTTAAACAATGAAATCATCCGCAAACTTGTCGTTGATGGAATTACGATTTATCCGTATAATGAAATCTATACGGATCTGAAGCGGTTGCCGGAGATTATTCATACGCATAAACAGGAAGAGCAGATGACGGTATTGCTGGATGGCTGCCAGACCAATTATAGATTAAGAAGTTGTATACCGGATGGTATATCAGTGTTCGATGAACCGTCTGCTGTTCAGTTGATGAAAGCACAGAAGAATTCAGTAGAGTGTGAAAATGAACGGAATGCGCATATTAAGGATGGAGTTGCTGTAACGAAATTTATCTACTGGCTCAAGCATCATATCGGAACAGAGACAATCACGGAGCTTTCGGCAGCAGAGAAGCTAGAGTCTTTTCGAAAAGAGCAAAAGGGGTATATCGAGCCGAGCTTTGAAACGATATCTGCATATGGTCCACATGGCGCGATCGTACATTATGAACCGACAGAGGAGACAAATGTCGAATTAAAACCGGAGAGCTTCTTATTAGTAGACAGTGGCGGTCATTACATGGAGGGAACGACTGATATCACCAGAACGATCACGCTCGGAACTCTGACAGAGGAAGAGAAATGGGCATATACACTGGTGCTGATCGGACATCTGAATCTGGCAGCAGCAAGATTTAAGCATGGAACGCGTGGTGAGAATCTCGATTATCTGGCGCGTGAACCACTGTGGCGGTATGGCCTGGATTTCAATCACGGCACCGGTCATGGAGTCGGATATCTGTTAAATGTACACGAAGGACCAAACAGGATACACTTCCGAATCATGGAAGAACGCAGACCGACAGCAGTATTCGAAGAAGGTATGATCACATCAGATGAACCGGGCTTATATATAGAAGGAAGGTTTGGTATCCGTCATGAGAATCTGGTTCTTTGTAAGAAAGTAGGGAAACCGACAGGCAAGCTTCCGGAGGTATTCTTGAAAGAAGCGGAAGCAAATGGAACATTTCTGGAATTTGAAACGCTGACCTGGGTTCCGTTTGACACCGAAGCTTTGATACCGGAACTGATGACAGATCGTGAGCTCCAACGATTGAATGAATATCACAAGAATGTGTATGAGAAGATTGCTCCACATCTGACGGAGGAAGAACGTATATGGTTGGAGCAGGCAACGAGTCCTGTATCGAAAAAATATTAATTAAATTAAAGATGAATCGAGTATTTATGGAAACTTTTAACATGACGCGGATTATATGGAAACTAGATTTCTTGCTGGGAAATGGTGAAAGCGTGCATGAAAGGATAATAGAAACATCTTAAAATATCATAATAAAATTTGATGAATTTCAAGGGGAGAAACATATGATCTATAAGTGTGAGGCATGCGGGGGTGTGCTGGTATATGATCCGGATCTCGGAAAAATGAAATGTACACAATGTGGTCAAACAAGTGAACGTAGATTTCGGATGACGTTAAAAGATGCTGATTCGGATACAGAGGAAAAAGAAGACGGAAAACGATCATTTGATGATCTGTGGTTTGGTCTTGATAAAGATCAGAAGTGGCATGGAGAGAAGGAAATCCAGATCAATCCTGACTGGGATGCAGATCTGTTGGCATTTGAGATGCGGAATAACAGACCGGAAGATATATCGGCTGCATCAAAACGGACGGAAGCAGAAGATATATCAGAAAAATCAGAGCAGCAGGCACAAGACACTGCTTATACAGGTGACCGGGGAGAGATGCAGGGAGAACGACTGATGTCGGTTCAGATATTCCGCTGTACTTCCTGCGGAGCACAGATTATGATCCATGGAAATGAGCGGGCAACTTTTTGTTCGTTCTGTGGACAGCCGACGGTTATATTTGACCGTGAATCGAAGGAAGTATGGCCGGATTATATCATTCCATTTTCCATAACGGAACAGCAGGCAGTGGATGCGATCAAAGAGAGATTTGGTACAGGCAGATATGTGCCAAGAGAGATCAAGCATCCGAAGATTGACAAGATCCGTGGAATCTATATTCCATATTGGCTGTATACAGCATATATGAGAAAAAAGGCCAATCTGCATTTAGTATCAAGTGATGAAGAGAAGAAAGAGCCGACAAATATCTTTAATGCCGGAGCAGACAGAGATCAATCCTTTTATTCGATGCTGCAGACAACGAAGAAGGTAGGTATGTATCCGGGATCATTTCAGAATCAGAAATATGAATCAGAGAAGAGAAGCTTTTCTGCGGGGATAAATCAAAGAACCGATATGTATGCAGATGCATATGGTAATTTTGACCGGGTTACATTTGATGCATCCAGAAAATTAGATGATCGGCTATCCGGTCGACTGGAACCATATTATATGACGGAAATGAAACCATTTGATCCATCTTACCTGTCGGGATTCTATGCAGATCGATATGATGTACCATCCAGAGAAGCGGCACCGGAGATTCATCAGAGAATCAGTGCTGCGATGGACAAAGCGATGATAGAAGATACAGGAACGACTTACATAGAGAGGAGCATTGAACAGTACAGCGTGGATAAAATTGAGTATGCACTCCTTCCTGCATGGTTCATGACCTTCTGGTATAAACATGAGCTTTATACGATTCTGGTAAATGGGCAGACCGGAAAGGTAGTTGGAAATATTCCGGTCAATAAGCGGAGCTTTATCTCGGATGCTGTGATACTTGGAGTGATATGCTGTACAATTGGGGTGATTTTATTTACCGAAGTGAATCAGGGAATTATAAGTGGTTATGGGTTCTTTTCTGAATTTGGCGGACATTTTGTTGTGTTGCCTTTTGTGCTGGCAGCAGGTTTTTTTACCAAAAATCTCCGTAAATATAGAAAGTATAAGCATGATAAAGAACGACTGACCTCCGATACAACGAAGGAATATGTAAAAGAAAGGCAGGATAAGACATGGATACGATAAATATTTTTTTGTCCGTATGGAAACTATTTTCTGTTATACAAGGGCTCGTCTGTGGCGGTCTGGTTGCAGCAGGCATACTGTTATCATGGATGCTTCGCTCCAATCTTCATGGTGAGACGGAGACAGAGAAGGAATTTGCCCAACAGCACAAAATCTCCTACTATCAGATCGACCAGGGCCACAAGATTTTATTCTTCTGATTAATAAGAGGGAAAATCCTGCATATTTGTGGGGGGAATATCTTGAATATCAGCTACAATGCCGCACTGGCTTCTTTGTTTGAAAGATACGCTTTTTTCTTATTCGATACATATACCTGATCTGCTCATGCTCCTGTGCAAACTCGCTCTTCGAGCTCAGACATGCACCCGCATTCGCCGGCAATATGTATCTCATAACAGAAAAAAGCCGGATATCTTATCAAACAAGGAAGCCAGTGCAGCATTGCAGCTGATATCCGAGAAATTTTGTATCTTACAAATATGCAGGATTTTCTGCGTATATTGGTAGAAGAATAAAACGTGGAATATAGGCAATTCCTGTATATGGGTGCGGCTGGTTGTAGAAACTAATATATGCCATTCGAATATATAAAAAATACAGCAAGAAGGACTGACAGGGTAATAATTGCAATATGACTACCCATATAGAAAAGATATTAAGTGTAGTTTCCGTGATGAGATACATATTGCCAGCGAATGCGGGTGCATGTCTGAGTCCGAAGGACGAGTTTGCACAGGAGCATGAGCGTATCAGGCATATGTATCGAGTAGGAAACGAAGCGAATCTTTTTATATGGATGGTCATGTTGCAATATAACCCTGTCAGTCCTTCTGCTGGCAAAGGTATTGCAGAATGGCAGGCGGTATATTATAATGAAGCGAGAATGTAGATAACAGGAGGAACCCGAAATGGACATTGTATGTTTGGATTTGGAAGGCGTATTAGTACCGGAGATTTGGATCGCATTTGCAGAGGCAAGCGGAATCCCGGAGTTAAAGAGAACAACAAGAGATGAGCCGGATTACGACAAATTAATGAACTGGCGTCTTGGTATATTAAAAGAACATGGACTTGGCTTAAAAGAGATTCAGGAAACGATCGCAAAGATCGATCCGATCCCAGGTGCAAAGGAATTCTTAGATGAGCTTCGTTCCATGACACAGGTTATCATTATCAGTGACACATTTACACAGTTTGCAAGCCCACTTATGAAGAAGCTTGGCTGGCCGACAATCTTCTGCAACTCATTAGAGGTAGCAGAAAATGGAGAGATCACAGGCTTTAAGATGCGTTGTGAGAAATCCAAATACACAACCGTAAAGGCACTTCAGTCTATCGGTTATGATACGATCGCAAGTGGTGACAGCCACAACGATCTTGGAATGATCCGTGCAAGCAAGGCCGGATTCCTCTTTAAGAGTACCGATCAGATCAAAGCAGATAATCCTGATCTTCCGGCTTATGAGACATATGATGAACTGCTCGCAGCCATCAAGAAAGTATTGGCTTAATTAAGTACATATAACAAGAAACCTGCATATACTGTAGCAAACAGAGTATGCAGGTTTTTTATGGCTATAAAAATAATGATCGATGCCGGACATGGTGGATTTGACAATGGGGCATCTTATAATGGAAGAACGGAGAAGAATGACAACCTGAATCTGGCTTTGGCACTCGGTGATGCGTTGTCGGAGCTTGGTTATGACGTGGAATTTACGAGAACGACAGATGTCTATGATTCACCGACAAGAAAAGCACAGATCGGAAATGAGAGCGGTTCGGATTATTTTATCTCCCTGCACCGGAATGCTGCACCGTATCCGAACAAATATAGCGGGGTGGAAACCTTGGTTTATAATACATCAGGGATTGCATATGAAATGGCAGAAAATGTGGATGCAGAGCTTGCAAAGATCGGATTTGAGAATCTGGGAGTTGAGGAACGGAAGAATCTGGCTGTTCTGCGCCGGACAACGATGCCGGCAATTCTGATCGAGACTGGATTTATTGACAGTGATAAGGATAATTATCTGTTTGATTACCGGTTTGAAGATATCGTGAATGCGATCGCACTCGGAATTGATGAAACACTTCGTGGATAGATGTGTGAAAAACGCACAAAAGAATTTACAGTTAACGAGAAAAATTGTATAATTATAAAGACTGTTTTAGAAAACGACAATCCGATTGGAGAAGGTTATCTGATTGGAAAATACGATAGAAAAGTGGGGTAGAAAACAATGAAAAATACGTTCAGTAATTCAGGCATGTTGAACTGGCTTGGCTTCTTTGCAAATAAGATGGATGTCAGCCCGGAGAAGATAAAGATGCTTAATATCTGCGGCAGACAGAAAAATGTCGTGCCAACGATTGATACACATAAGCGGGTTCTGATCTATACTGATGCCAGTCATGAAGATCTCTTCTATACATTATGGGAAGCGGGATTTGGCGAATATGATATCTGGATTGGCGAAGGAACAGAGCCGGGAAGTGAACTTACAAATGCAAAGCTCAAGAATGTTATTAATAAGAAGATATCCGAACCGACGGTTATATTTATCGTAAACGAGAAGACCAGAGAATCCGTACGGTACGGTATGAAGAATGATCTGTTTACAAAGGGATCGGTTCATTATGTATGCAATGAGATCCGCGCGGTTATCATGAGTATTCTCGGTGTAGATACTCATGACACGATTCTTGCTCTGATGGCAGAGAGTATCGTTATCGAAGCTGCGATCACAGCGAGCGAAGGTCAGATCATTGCAGTAGAGCCGGACAGCGGTTCCAGAAGATCTATGGAGGAAAATGTTGAGAAGTTTGGAGTTCATAACGTGCAGATCATTCCGGATATGAGCGAAGAATCCTTAAGTAAGATTCCGGTACCAAGACTTGCATTTATCGTTGCGAATCATTATCTGGAATCTGATATTGAACGCCTGCTTGCGATCAATCCGCAGATGCAGTTTGTTATCTACACATTAGATCTTGGTATCCTTGCAGAGACCAAGCTGATTTTTGACAAATTCGGTATTCAGAATATGGAAGCGTTACAGATCAACGTATCCAAAACAAATAAAGAAAATGTATTTGTTGCTCAGCCGGCACCATGGATCATTACAGGTGGGGCTGAATAGAACATAGATATTCAGAAATAAAGCCCCATTCTCCGGTAAGAGTTTTCTTCTGTTTTATAGACAACGTAAAAAACAGAAGAAAGCCTGAAAAGGATGGGGCTATTTTACTTTACAGAGTAGAATCAGTTATGATTTTTTTATAAAAAGTTTAGAAATATATTTTTTATTAATAAATTAATAAAAGGTGAAAAATAAAAAATGGTGTGCTATAATACGTTGTTGTTTAAAGGACAACTGGAAGCACATGGAAGAATGCAGGAGGAAATTCAAATGAAAGCCATTTTTTTCGACATTGACGGTGTGTTAAATTCAAACAAATTCATCTGTAACAATCCGGGTGAAACCGTTGACAGAAAAAATGTAAAAAACCTTGCAGATGTTGTAAAGGCAACAGATGCGAAGCTGGTAGCGATCTTTAACTGGCGGAAAGAGGTTATGAAAGATCCGGTATGTGACGAGAGAGCACAGGAGCTGATCCTGAAGCTTAAGGAGGAAGGTCTCGTTATATCCGATGTAACTCCGCCGCAGGAACATATATCCGGCAAGTATGAGGATTATGGACGGTGCTTTGAGGTTAAGGACTATGTAGACCAACACGATGTGGACAGGCTGGTGATCTTAGATGACATGGATTCAGACTGGGACAGAGTTGGACTTGCTGATTACTGGATCAATACGGAGAATACGGTAAAAGGATTTTCCGAGAGTGATGCAAGAGAAGTAATAAATATCCTTAACAGTTAGTATGCCCTTTGAAAAAATTACATGAGAGGAAGTGAAGACCTACGGGTGACCTTGCAGAAAAGTTAACAGAGGAGCTGAATTGCGAGACTCTCTTTACCATTCCAATTTTTGGTGGAATCCCGATCTCGGAATCAATCGTGGTAACATGGATCATTATGGCGGTACTTGTTCTGTTGTCCGTTATACTTGTCCGGAATCTGAAAGTTGAGAATCCGGGAAAGAAACAGCTTGCTCTGGAGTCGATCATTACGACATTTAATAATCTGTTTAGTGACGTTATGGGAGAAAAAGGTAAGGCATATATACCGTATCTGATCACTGTCATTTTGTATATCGGAATGGCAAATATCGCAGGTATATTTGGATTTAAACCACCAACCAAGGATCTGAACGTAACAGCAGCACTGGCGATCATGAGTATAGTCATGGTTCAGGTTGTCTGTATCAGAAGCAGGGGACCGAAAGGCTGGCTTAAGAGCTTTGCAGAGCCGGTAGCAATAGTAGCACCTATAAATGTAATGGAGATTGTAATAAAACCATTGTCGTTATGTATGCGATTGTTCGGCAATGTTTTAGGTGCATTTGTTGTAATGAAATTAATTGAGGCGGTAGCGCCTGTCATTGTGCCTATTCCGTTAAGCCTTTATTTTGATATCTTTGATGGCTTACTTCAGGCATTTGTATTCACATTCTTAACTGCACTCTACATGCAGGAAGGATTGGGAGAAGACTAAGATTAAAATAAGGAAAATGAAAAGGAGATAATAATTATGAATACAGTAATCGCAATTGGAGCTGCTATAGCAGTATTAACAGGTATTGGAGCAGGTATCGGACTTGGAATCGCAACATCAAAGGCAGTAGAAGCAGTAGCAAGACAGCCGGAAGCAGACAGTAAGATCACAAAGCTTCTGATCATCGGTGGAGCACTTGCAGAGGCAACAGCCGTTTACGGTCTGGTAATTGGTCTTTTGATCATTCTTCTTCTGAAATAATATTTATAAGAATATGATGATTGCGACACTATATCATAATAGATATTAAGGAATCGTAATTGTCGGATAACGAAAACAGACAGAAAGGCAGGAGGTCATTAAATGATAAATTTAAGTGTCTCGTCCATAGCCATAACCATAATTAATATTATAGTTTTGTTTCTTCTGTTAAAGAAATTCCTGATCGGTCCGATCAATAAGATCATGGCAGAACGTGAAGAGATGATCAAATCCTCGATCGCGAATGCCAATCAGACGAAGGATGATGCCATGAAACTGAAGCAGCAATATGAAGATACTCTCGCAGGTGTTCAGGATGAATGTGATACCATGCGGGATAAATCCAGACAGGCTGCACAGAATGAATATAACAGGATTGTGGCAGATGCAGGCGAGAAATCAAACCGTATGATCAAGGATGCGGAAAAAACTATAGAAGTACAGCGTGAAAAGGCTTTGAGCGATATGGAATCTCAGGTTGCAGAGCTTGCAATGTCGGCAGCGGCTAAGATTCTGGGTGAAGACTCAAATGACGCGAAAAATCAGTCACTATATGATGAGTTTATAGAAAAAGCAGGTGAGGCCCATGACACAGAAAGCAATTAATTATGCTGAAGTTTTGTGCGAGCTGAATATTGATGCGGCTGAGCTTTCAGACATGGAAGCAGTTGTCAGGGAGAATCCTGAATTACAGGAGGCACTTACGTGTCCGGTTGTCAGCAGAGAAAAGAAATCAGAAATCATCGATAAGATATTCGACGGTTCAAAGACTACGGTAAAATTCTTAAAGGTACTTTGCAACAATTCTGATTTTGATCAGTTCTTTGAGATATGCAGAGAATACAGAGTTCTTATAAAGAAGAAGGCGGATGTCCTTCTTGCAACCCTTTATTATGTGACACCTCCAACGGAGGCACAGAAGAAGGGGATTGAAGATTTTCTGAAAAAGAAATATAAGACCTCAGATGTGGAACTGACATTGGAGAAGAACGACAGTCTGATTGGAGGCTTTATTATTAAGGTCGGAAATAAGGAATATGACTGGAGTCTGGCAGGCAGATGTAAGCGGCTTACACAAAGATTGGTTACGAGGTGATAAGATTTGAGTTCAATAAGTTCAGGAGATATTATCTCCATACTGAAAAGTGAGATAGAGAATTTTGACTTCGACACCCGGGACAAAGAAGTAGGAACTGTCATCTGGGTAGGAGATGGAATAGTAACGATATATGGTATTGATAATGCCATGTATGGTGAGATTGTAGTATTTGAAAATGGTATCAAGGGTATGGTACAGGATATCAGAAGAACCGAGATCGGATGTATCCTGTTCGGAAAAGATACCGGAATAAAAGAAGGTACAAAGGTTACCAGAACAGGTAAGAGAGCCGGCGTACCGGTAGGTGAAGAATTCCTTGGAAGAATCATCAATGCATTGGGTGCACCAATTGATGGTAAGGGAGCGATCAAAGAGGCAGATTACATGCCGGTTGAGCAGGAAGCACCAAGTATCGCAGACAGACAGTCGGTCAATGAACCACTTCAGACCGGTATCCTGTCAATCGATTCCATGTTCCCGATCGGTAAAGGACAGCGTGAGCTGATCATCGGTGATCGTCAGACCGGTAAGACTTCGATCGCACTTGATACGATCATCAACCAGCGTGGAAAGGATGTTGTCTGCATCTATGTAGCGATCGGTCAGAAGGCATCCACCGTTGCAAAGATTGTTTCCACACTTGAGAAAAACGATGCAATGGACTATACGATCATTGTAGCATCAACAGCCAGTGATCCTGCACCGCTTCAGTATATAGCACCATATGCAGGAACATCGATGGCAGAATATTTTATGCATAAGGGAAAAGACGTGCTCATCGTATACGATGATCTGTCAAAGCATGCAGTAGCATACAGAACACTGTCCCTGTTACTTGGACGTTCCCCTGGACGTGAGGCATATCCCGGTGATGTATTCTATCTGCATTCCAGACTGCTTGAGCGTTCCAGTAAGTTAAAGGATTCATTAGGCGGTGGTTCGATCACAGCCCTTCCTATTATAGAGACACAGGCAGGTGATGTATCTGCATACATCCCTACAAATGTTATCTCCATCACGGATGGTCAGATCTTCCTTGAGAGTGATCTGTTTTTCTCCGGTATGCGTCCTGCGGTAAATGTAGGATTGTCTGTATCCCGTGTCGGTGGTGCAGCGCAGACCAAGGCTATGAAGAAAGCAACCGGTACCGTTCGTATCGATCTTGCACAGTTCCGTGAGATGGAAGTATTTACCCAGTTCAGTTCCGATCTGGATGAGAATACAAAGGAGCAGCTTACTTATGGTAAGGGACTGATGGAGTTGTTAAAACAGCCGTTATGTCATCCGCTTAGTATGGCAGAGCAGGTTATTACACTGGTTGCAGCAACAAATAAGCTGTTCTTAAATGTAGATATCAAGAAAGTAAAGCAGACACAGATGGATATGCTTGCATATTTCAAGGATGCAGAACCGGATGTTATCAAAGAGATTGAAGAAGGAAAGGTTCTTACAGATGATCTGAAAGAACATATTCTTGAAGCAGGAAAAGAGTTTATGAAGAGGGTGGAGTAATTGGCAAGTACCAAAGAAATCCAAAACAGAATAAAAAGCATTAAGGATACAATGAAGATCACAAATGCCATGTACATGATCTCTTCTTCCAAACTGAAAAAAGCGAAGAAGGATCTGGAGAATACGGAACCGTATTTCTATACTTTACAGGTTTCTCTGGCACGACTGTTACGACATCTTCCTGATATGGATCATCTTTATTTCGAAAATGAAGACGATGAAAAGAAGGAAAATCCGAAAAGAGGTTATATTGTGGTTACAGCCGATAAGGGCATGGCAGGTGCATATAACCATAATATCATTAAGATCGCAGAAGAAGAACTGGCAAATCACCCGGACAGCGAATTATATGTTGTCGGACAGGTGGGAAGACATTATTTTGCAAGGAAGAATGTGCCGGTTGATATTCATTTCCAGTATACAGCACAGAACCCAAGTCTTCACAGAGCAAGGGTTATTGCGGATAAGATGCTGGAAAACTATGAAAGCGGTAAGATCGATGAAGTCTATATCATTTATACGAAGATGATAAATAGTGTAACGGCAGAGCCGGAGATGATCCAGCTTCTTCCGTTCAGAAAGATAGATTTCAAGATCTCACAGGCGGATGTCTATCATGAGGAGATCATCATTGAACCTTCTCCGAGAGCGGTCATGGATCGAATTGTTCCGAATTATATTACAGGTTTCATATATGGAGCACTGGTTGAATCCTTCTGTAGTGAACAGAATTCCCGAATGATGGCAATGGATTCTGCAACCAGAAGTGCGAAAGATATGTTAGCTGATCTCAGTATTAAATACAACAGAGCCAGACAGGCTGCGATCACGCAGGAGATTACCGAGGTAGTTGGTGGTGCGAAGGCTCTGCAGAATAAGAAATAGGAGGTCTGATGTTTTGAAAAACGGTAAAATAGTACAGGTCATGGGACCTGTTGTAGACGTAGAATTTCCGGATAATGATTTACCAAACATCAAGGATGCTCTGGAAGTTGATAATCATGGAAAGAAATGCATAATGGAAGCTGCACAGCACATCGGAAATAATACCGTCAGATGCATCATGCTGGCAGCAAGCGAGGGCTTATCCAGAGATATGGAGGTTGTTCCGACAGGATCAGGAATCAAGGTTCCGGTTGGTACAGATACCCTTGGCAGATTATTTAATGTAACCGGTGACACTCTGGACGGTGGACCGAATCTGGCAGATACAGAGCACTGGGTCATCCACAGAGATCCTCCGTCATTTGAGGATCAGAGCCCTGTTGTTGAGATTCTCGAAACAGGTATCAAGGTTATCGATCTTCTTGCCCCATATGCCAAAGGTGGTAAGATTGGTCTGTTCGGTGGTGCCGGTGTAGGTAAGACCGTTCTGATCCAGGAGCTGATCCAGAATGTAGCAACAGAGCATGGCGGATATTCTATCTTCACTGGTGTCGGTGAGCGTTCCAGAGAGGGTAATGACCTTTGGACAGAGATGAAAGAGTCAGGGGTATTGTCCAAGACAGCCTTAGTGTTTGGACAGATGAACGAGCCACCTGGAGCAAGAATGCGTGTTGCGGAAACAGGACTTACGATGGCAGAATATTTCCGTGACGTAAATCATCAGGATGTGTTATTATTTATAGATAATATCTTCCGTTTTGTACAGGCGGGATCAGAGGTTTCTTCCCTGCTTGGACGTATGCCATCCGCAGTTGGTTATCAGCCAACTCTGGCAAATGAGCTTGGTGAATTGCAGGAGCGAATCGCTTCTACAAAATCAGGATCCGTTACTTCCGTACAGGCAGTTTATGTGCCTGCCGATGACTTGACAGATCCGGCTCCGGCAACTACATTTGCACATCTGGATGCGACAACCGTTCTTTCCAGAAAGATCGTAGAACAGGGTATCTATCCTGCTGTTGATCCTCTGGAATCCAATTCCCGTATTCTGGAGGTGGACGTTGTCGGCGAAGAACATTATAATGTAGCCAGAGGCGTTCAGGAGATTCTTCAGAAATACAGAGAATTACAGGATATCATCGCAATTCTTGGTATGGAAGAATTATCAGAGGAAGATAAGATTACGGTTACAAGAGCACGTAAGGTGCAGAAGTTCTTATCACAGCCATTCCATGTAGCAGAGAACTTTACAGGTGTTCCGGGAAAATATGTACCTCTTAAAGAAACAGTAAAGGGCTTTAAGGCTATCTTAGACGGTGAGATGGATGAATATCCTGAGTGGGCATTCTTTAACGTAGGCGGAATCGAAGAAGTCAAAGAAAAAGCCGCAAAGGGACAGTAGGATAAAGGAGGCAGACAGACATGAATACATTTTACCTGAGAGTCATATCAAGTAATAAAGTATTTTTTGATGATAAGGTTACGAAGTTTGTATTGCCTTTGGAAGATGGTGAGATGGCAGTCCTTCCTCACC
Source organism: Lachnospiraceae bacterium GAM79 (assembly GCA_020735665.1). Classification (NCBI taxonomy): domain Bacteria; kingdom Bacillati; phylum Bacillota; class Clostridia; order Lachnospirales; family Lachnospiraceae; species Lachnospiraceae bacterium GAM79. Next base: position 2,306,143 of record CP085928.1, on the reverse strand, counting down.
ATGAGAATATGATCATTGCAACCAGTATCGGGGAGATCCGAATTGATACACCGGATGGAAAGAAGATCCTTGGTGTTGTCGGGGAAGGATTTGCCCAGATCGTAAATAACCGTGTAACGATGCTGGTGGATTCTGCAGAGCGTCCGGAGGATATCGACAGAGTCCGTGCTGAACAGGCACTTGAACGTGCGAAAGAGCGTTTGAGGCAGAAGGAAAGTCTGAAAGAGTACAAACAGACAGAAGCATCTCTTTCCAGAGCGTTAATGCGATTAAAGGTAACGGGTAGAGATTTATAAATGGCCGGATCCGGTGCGGATCGCACCGGATCAAAAAAACAGTTGTTGGATATTGCAGTACTTTTGGACAGAGAGTTGTAAATTCAGGGGATTTAGGTAGATGGTTAGATTTTTTATAGTGATCATTTCCTGTTTTTTTCTGATTTTGTATTATGTTCCGAAGATGTCATATTATGCCAGACATGGTGAGAAATATGATGAGGAGACATGCTACAGAATGGCACAGGTTATGATCGAGCATGTAAAGAAAAGAGGGCGTATCGAGACGGTTGCATCCGGCATGGAGAATCTGCCGACAGAAGGCGGATATATCATGTTTGCAAATCATCAGGGCAAGTACGATGCACTTGGTGTTATAAGCGTACATGAAAAGCCATGCACATATGTAATGGATGCGAAGCGATCACATTTGTTTATCGTCACGCAGTTGTGTGAGCTGTTAAAGGCAAAGCGTCTGGATAAAACCGATCTCAGGCAGCAGGTTCAGGTAATTAATGACGTTGCGACAGAGGTCAAAGCGGGAAGACGATATATTCTTTTCCCGGAAGGCGGATATGACCATAACCATAATTCTCTGAGAGGTTTCCTGCCGGGAAGCTTCAAGATCGCACAGAAGGCAAAATGCCCGATCGTGCCGGTTGTATTATATGATTCATTTAAACCATTCGAAGGAAAATCTTTCCGAAAGGTTATTACACAGCTTCATTTTCTGCCACCGATCCCATATGAGACATTTGCAGATATGAAGACCTATGAGATAAGAGATATGGTAGTTTCACTGATCCAGAACCAGCTCGACAAGATGGAGAGCCTGAATGACTGGTAGGAGATTGCCGAAGAAAAGAGAGATAGCAGTTATGTTATCTCTTTTTTTCGTGGAAATCCAGACAGAGCAGAAATGTTGTATCTGAATTTGGGGGTTGGAGCATATACAAGTGTGACATTTCTTTAGCAAAAATTTTAGAAATATATTGTCTGTTGAGATTTTAGATGGTAGAATAAATTTTGTCGATAATGAATATATTGTGTTATCGATGGGCTATCTGGCAGATGAGGCTGTCAGATGAAATTTAGTCTGAATTATAAAGGAGAGTAACATGGACGAGAATATGAATGGAAATCAGCAAAATGGCATGAATGCCGGACAGCCGGATGGAGCAGCTCAGAATATGAATCCAAATCAGCAGGCATACGGCGGACAGCAGTATTATGATCCAAACCAGCAGGCATATGGCGGACAGCAGTATTATGATCCGAACCAGCAGGCATACGGCGGACAGCAGTATTATGATCCGAATCAGCAGGCATATGGCGGACAGCAGTATTATGATCCGAACCAGCAGGCATACGGCGGACAGCAGTATTATGATCCAAACCAGCAGGCATATGGTGGACAGTATGGACAGCAGCCACAGGGTAATAAGCCGGCAGGCAGCGGATTTGATAAGGTAAAGAATGCGATTGTGAATAATAAGAAGATCGTTATTATTGCGGCGGCAGCAGTTGTTGCATTGATTCTGATCTTTAACATTATCGGTGGAATTGCCAGCCACGGCAAACAGAGCCCAAAGGCAGTTATTAAGGCTTATGTAAATGCAGTAGAAAAGCAGAGCGGTAAGAAGATGTATAAGCTGATCGATAAGAAGATCATTAAATATATTAAGGATGAAAATGATATCGACAAAGAAGATATGATCGAACAGTTAGACGACGTTATGGAATATTCAGGCGAGGCTCTGGAGAATCAGGTTGGTAAAGTAAAGAGTATCAAGGTTAAGTTCAAGAAGGTTAAGAAGTTAAAGGGCAGCAAGCTGGAAGATAAGAAGGAAGACTATGAAGATGAATACGATATCAAGGTCAGTCAGGTTGCACGTGTAGAAGCTACCATTAAGGTAAAAGGCAAAGATGATGATGTCGAAGAAGATATCACAATGTATGTATATAAGCGAGCTGGAAAGTGGTATCTGGATTTTAGTTCCATATACTAGGATGAACGTTTATAAAAGTATCAATTCGTAAATACATATAAGATGGCACCGGTCGGAAAGAGTCTGACCGGTGTCATTTTGTTTGCATATTACTTAATGAAAACAAGTCATATATGAAAATAATGGAGAAAAATACGATTTTTGCAGAAAAAACTGAATAAAATAAAGAAAATTCAATAAAATAGTTGATATTTAAAACGAAATAGACAAGAATTTTCAATTATAGGCTTGCCTTTTTTGAAAAATGTTTTAAAATAGCTAATAGGAATTTTACAGGACATAACTGATTTAACCGGAATAGAATAAGTGAAAGGCACAGGTATGTAGAATGAAGAAATACAAAGATATGAGTAAAGATGAATTATTGACTTTAAAAGCCGCTCTTTTGGAGGAGTATAAGGAAGAACAGGCAAAAGGTCTGAGTCTGAACATGGCAAGAGGTAAGCCTGGATTCTCACAGCTTGCATTGTCGATGGGAATGTTGGATGAGATCAATAGTTCTTCGGATATGAGAACTTTGTTAGGAAACGATACCAGAAACTATGGTGATCTGGATGGTATCGGTGAGTGCCGTCAGCTTATGGCAGATATGATGGAAGTTAAGAAAGAGAATATCATCGTATATGGTAACTCCAGCTTAAATGTAATGTATGATACAGTATCCCGTTCCATGACACATGGTGTAAATGGTTCTACTCCATGGTGTAAGCTGGACAAGGTGAAGTTCCTTTGTCCTGTACCGGGATATGACAGACATTTCAAGATCACAGAATTCTTCGGAATTGAAATGATCAATATTCCTTTATTAGAGGATGGTCCGGACATGGATCTTGTAGAGAAATATGTAAATAACGATCCTGCAGTAAAGGGAATCTGGTGTGTACCAAAGTATTCAAATCCAACAGGAATCGTTTATTCAGATGAAGTAGTAAGACGTTTTGCAGCATTAAAGCCTGCAGCAGAAGACTTCAGAATCTACTGGGATAACGCATACTGCATCCATCATTTATATAAGGACAAGCAGGCAAAGATTTTAAATATCATAGATGAATGTGAGAAAGCCGGAAATCCGGATATGGTATACATGTTTGGCTCTACTTCCAAGATTACATTCCCTGGCTCCGGTGTAGCAGCACTTGCAACATCTCCGAGAAATGTTGAATTTATCAAGAAGCAGCTTACTGTTCAGACAATCGGACATGATAAGATCAACCAGCTTCGTCATACAAGATTCTTTAAGAATATCGATGGCATAAAGGCTCATATGGAGAAGCATGCAGATATCTTAAGACCAAAGTTTGAAGCAGTTCTGAATGAATTCGATAAGGAGCTTGCAGGACTTGAGATCGGTTCATGGATTAGACCGGTTGGTGGATATTTCATTTCATTTGATGCATTAGAGGGCTGTGCAAAGAAGATCGTAGCAATGTGTAAGGATGCAGGAGTTGTTCTGACAGGCGCAGGTGCAACATATCCATACGGTAAAGATCCAAAAGACAGCAATATCCGTATCGCACCATCCTTCCCATCTGTTGAGGAGATGGAAGCAGCTTCAAAGATCTTTGTTCTTTGTGTAAAGTTAGTCAGCATCGACAAATATCTGGGTGAAGAATAAGTAATAAATAATCGAATAGAGAACATATAAAAGCAACATCAATGTGTTAAAAATAAGATTATCCGAAGGTAGTCTTATGGCTAGCATGTTGATGTTGTTTTTTATGTAATATTATAATCCACAAAATTCCTCTTGCTAAAATCCAGATTTGCGTTATCATAGTAAAAACAAAAGATGGCAAATTCGTTTTGAAAGGAAGTTGAAGATATATGACAAAGACAGGATTGGTTTTAGAAGGCGGTGGCATGCGTGGCATCTATACTGCTGGCGTACTGGATGTATTTTTAGATCATAATATTACAGTGGATGGCGTGATCGGCGTATCGGCGGGAGCTATTCATGGAGCATCCTTTTTGTCCAAGCAGCGTGGAAGAAATATTGCATACAGTTTGGAATACCGAAACAATAAGGAATATATGAGTTTGAAGTCATTGTTGAAAACGGGAAATTTATTTGGAGTTGATTTTTGTTATGATCGGCTACCAAATGAATTATACAAATTCGATTATGATGCATTTGAGGAGAATCCAACGAGATTTTATGTATGCTGTACAAATGTAGAAACCGGGCAGCCGGAGTATCTGGAATGTACGGATCTTCGAAAGGATATGGACAAGCTTCGTGCATCAGCATCACTTCCGATCGTGTCACAGATTGTAGAAGTAGATGGCAAGAAGTTATTGGATGGCGGAACGGCAGACAGCATTCCAATCTTCCAGTTCCGGAGAATGGGATATCGAAAAGATATCGTAGTTTTAACCAGACCGGAAGGCTATGTCAAGGAAGAAGACAGCATGTTGAAGCTGGAAGCAATCCGGTATAAGGAATATCCGGAGTATGTGAAACGAATAGCCATGAGGCATTTGTATTATAATAAGACATTGGAGAAGCTGGCTGAACTGGAACAGAAGGGCGAGGTTCTTATTATCCGTCCGAGTGTACAGATCGATATATCAAGAACGGAAAAGGATGATAAGAAGATTCAGGCAATGTACGATCTGGGCGTGTATGATGCACAGAATAAGATCGAGGAAGTGGCTGAATTTCTGAAATAATGCATCAATATCCGGATGATATAAAAGATTGTTATGATTTTGGTATCAGAGTTTGGATGGATACAGAAATATTTATTTGTCGGTTTCTTACTACGGCTATAAGGCAGGATGTCTGCATATGAAAAATAATAGTGTTCAAGGTAAAACTGACAATACGAAGGATAAGGCACAGGAGAATCATGTGAAAATGACACAGACTCCTGTGCCTTCTCTTATTCTGCGGCTGTCCTGTTCGACCGTTGTCAGTATGCTTGCCGGAACGACATACAATATCGTGGATATGTATTTTGTTTCAGATCTTGGAAACAGTGCAGTTGCGGCAGTTGGGGTTTTATTTTCGGTGCTTGCCATGATACAGGCGGTAGGGTATACATTTGGCATGGGTGCAGGTAGCAGAATATCCCGATTTTTAGGCGAGCAGAAGGAACAGGAGGCAGGCAGAGATGCACTGGTTGCGGTTTTAATGTCTCTGATTGCCGGGCTTATATTGATGGGAGCAGGTTTCCTGTGGCAGAAACCGCTGGTTGATTTTCTGGGATCGACGGATACGATCGAGACATTTGCATTAGACTATGGATTCTGGATCTTGCTTACAGCTCCGGTCATGTGTGTGTCGTATGTACTCAACAATGTTCTGCGGGCGGAAGGAATGCCCGTCTGGGCGTTAGTTGGAATTGGAAGCGGTGCTGTCTTAAATGCAGTTTTAGATCCGATTCTGGTGTCGGGTTTGGAGCTTGGAATCCGCGGAGCTGGAATTGCGACATTTTGTGGGCAGAGCGTAAGCCTTGCTATTATGTTGATCGTAATGTTGAGCGGGAAAAGCGTGATCGGATTCAGGGGGCAGAAAGGGAAGCCGTTCAGGCAGACGGCAGCCGATATTACGAGAACAGGTATTCCGTCTTTCTTCCGTCAGGGGCTGGTCTGCGTAGCAACGATCCTGCTGAACCGGGCGGCGAGAGAATATGGGGATGATGTGGTTGCTGCAATATCGGTATCGAATAAAGTATTTGCCATATTGTTTGCTGTTATGGTTGGCTATGGTCAGGGATTTGCGCCGGTGGTTGGCTACAACTATGGGGCAAAGGAAAATGACCGGGTAAAAAAGGCAATCACGTTTACACTTCTAAGCCAGATCATCGCATCGGCTGTTGCAGGTGTTCTTGTGTGGATATTTGCATCTCCGATCATCTCGTTATTTGGTGAAAATGCAGCACTTGATCTGGGCGTGCTTTCCCTTCGGATGCATGCGGTATCATTGCCATTTATGGCGGTGTGCCTGGTCAGCGGTATGTTATTTCAGGCAATAGGGGAGATCGGAAAAGCCATTCTCATATCATCCACCAGACAGGGAATCTTTTTCCTGCCATTGATCTGGCTTCTTCCAATGTGTTTTCAGGAAACAGGCGTGGCTCTTACACAGGGAATCTCCGATGTACTGTCAGGGGTATTTTCATTGCCGTTTATACTTGTGGCGATTCATATGTGTAAAAAACAGGTAGGAAATAGCTATAATGAATAATGTTTTTGGCTATGGAGAATAGATATCCTGTAAAAAACTGTAGCTGTCCCAGCTTTATTTATCCGAAATCTTTTAAGTTACGGTAAATAAAGCCGAGACAGCTACAATTTTTAACAGGGCATTTACAGAAAATCTCCACTAAGAAAAAGATAGACATTTTTGACTGTGAATGGTATGCTTTAAGGTAAGATTGTGATGGTGGAAGCCATGTTCGGCAGGTGGCTTTCATCCGGAAGACAGCTGTAGGAAGGTTGTGACACATGGAGTATATATTTGTGGATTTTGAGATGAATCAGATCGATAATTCTCATCCCGATGAATTAAAAATTTGCAAAAATGAAATAATTGAAATAGGAGCTGTTAAGCTGGACGATACATATAAGGAGATTGATTCATTCAAGACTTATGTAAAGCCGGGAATTACGCCTGTGACATCCAGAATAACAAATCTTACCGGGATCACAAATGAGATGGTAGACGATGCACCGGATTTTGCGATTGCGATGGATCGGTTCATTGCATGGGGCTTAAGCGCGGATGTGATCTATGCATGGAGTGAGAATGATCTGCGGCAGTTCAACCGGGAACGCAAGTTAAAATCCTACAATAACCCGGATGCACAGAAGCTTGCATCCAAATGGAAGGATTTCCAGAAGGAATTTGCACGTATGCTTGGAACCAGAAGAAGACTGGCACTGTCAGATGCGGTATTCTATCTGGGAGAAGATTTTCAGGGAAAAGAGCATGATGCATTGTGGGATGCCAGAAATACAGCAGAAGTATTCGTTCTTTCAAAGGACAGGGAGAAGTTTGAGAAGATCATGGCTCCGATTATGAATGCTTATAAACCAAAAGAGAATATGACCTATTCCATAGGTGATGTATTTGGAAACATTAATCTGCCGGAATAAATGGTCTTGGCATGATTGAGCAGACACGTTCTATGTGCCTGCTCAAAAAAATGTAAAAAGAAAGCAGAGGAAATTGAATTTGGAACTGAATAATTCGAATATGAAAAAGCTCATAAAACTGATCATTATAACTGTATTAGTCGTATTTTGCGTATTTCGTTTTGATAAAATCTATGCCTGCGGTACATGGATCATCGGGTTGCTTATGCCGTTCGTGATTGGATTTGCGATTGCGTTCATTCTGAATGTGCCGATGAAGGGATTTGAAAATCTGTTATTCCGAAATGAAAAAAGTAGATGGTATCGGTTCCGGAGACCGGTCTGTATGGTGCTTTCCATTATCTGCGTCGTTTTGGTGATTGCTTTTGTGATCACGATGCTGATACCGGAGGTCAGCCGGACAGTTACAGCGATCGGACAGCAGTTCCCGTCTACGATGGAGGCAATTAAGAATTGGGCGGTGAATCTGGCAGCGGGGTATCCGGATATCGTTGACCGGATCATGGAGATTGATATTGCATGGGATAAGGTGAGTGAGAGTGCGATCAATCTGATAAAGAATGGAAGCGGAAGCCTGTTGTCATCAACATTTAATTTTGCAACCTCTGTTGTCAGCGGTATAGTCGATTTTGTGGTTGGATTATTTTTCGCAATCTATATTCTGGCACAGAAGGAGAACTTGAAGCGTCAGACAAAGGGTCTGATATATGCGTTATTTAAAGAGAAAACAGCAGATAAGATCATCAAGACCTGCGTTATGGCAGATGAGACATTTGCAAATTTTATAACCGGACAGTGTCTGGAGGCATGTATTCTGGGCTTGATGTTCTTTGTATCCATGAGCGTCCTTAGTATTCCATATGCACTGACGGTCAGTGTTACGATTGTGGTAACGGCATTGATTCCGGTCTTTGGTGCATTTATTGGATGTGGTGTCGGTGCATTTCTCATTCTGGTTGACGATCCGAAGAAGGTATTGGTATTTCTGATCCTGTTTATCGTATTGCAGCAGGTCGAGGGAAATCTGATCTATCCGCATGTGGTGGGCGGGTCCGTCGGACTTCCATCTATATGGGTGTTGGTTGCCGTTATCATTGGCGGAGATCTGATGGGAATTCTCGGTATGCTGATATTTGTACCATTATCCTCTGTCTTATATGCACTGGTGAAGGAATTCGTACTTATGAGATTGCGGGAAAAGGGAGTCGCATGGGAAAAGTACGGAGAACCTTACGCTTCGTCGGATGATCGCTGGAGGGAGAAACCCCGGAAGCGGCAGCAGAGACGACAGTCCAGACGCATGAAAGAGAAAAGAAGCAAGGAAAATGCCTGAGAGAAACGAGCTGGATAAAACAGGGCAAATGCCTGTTTATATAGACAAATGAAGAAAGAAGGATAATTTAAGATGTACAGAGATATAGCGAAATTAGTATTATATAGAAATCTGGGTGAAAACAGTATTCTGATGAAGCTGTCCGGGATATTTGAGGATTTTGATCGCGGAGACTGTCCGAATGCGGAGCTGGTTGCAAGGATCTACGACCAGATCAAGCGGTTGCTGGATCTTGCTACCGATTATGGATTTGACACAAATCTGTGGCACAATTATCTGGCATTTATCCTTATCACAAATGAGAATTCATTCTCTATGACGAGTGAAAAAGTGGGTGCTAATGACGGAACCGTTAATTATTTTGCAAAAAATGATTTCAAGATCTTCAAGAAGCTGTTTGATTTTGATTTCTCTGAGATCGAGGAAGCGTTGGATATTGACTGCTTCACGATCGTGAATAATTATAAAGCCATCGGCAAGAAAGAACGTATGTATAATAAGAATGTCAGCACAAAGGTACAGGATATCAGCCGTGCGATCGAAGGGGCAAAGGATGAAAATGATATCTTCAAGATCGTGACGGATTTCTATAAGGCATATGGTGTTGGAATGTTCGGACTGAACAAGGCATTCCGTATCGTTCATCCGACAAATGGAGATATGCAGTTTGTTCCGATCAATAACACAGAGGATGTTCGTCTGGATGATCTGATCGGATATGAGATCCAGAAACAGAAGATCGTGGAGAACACAGAAGCCTTTGTTGCAGGACGTAAGGCAAATAATGCGCTGTTATTTGGCGACAGCGGAACCGGAAAGTCAACAACGATCAAGGCGATCATAAATGAATATTACGATCAGGGACTTCGTATGATCGAGATTTATAAGCATCAGTTTCAGGATCTGTCACAGGTTATTTCCCAGATCAAGAATCGAAACTATCGATTCATCATTTACATGGATGACCTGTCCTTTGAGGAATTCGAGACAGAATACAAATATCTGAAGGCAGTCATCGAAGGCGGTCTGGAGATCAAACCGGATAATGTCCTGATCTATGCAACATCGAACCGTCGTCATCTGATCCGTGAGACATGGACAGATCGTACCGATCTTGAGAATAACAATGGTATGCACAAGAGCGATACAATGCAGGAGAAGCTGTCACTGGTCAATCGTTTTGGTGTTACGATCAATTATAGCAAGCCGTCACAGAAGGAATATTTCCAGATCGTTGTAGGTCTGGCAGAGAAGAACGGCATTCATATGACAGAGGAAGAACTGTGTGCGGAAGCAAACAAATGGGAGCTGTCGCATGGTGGAATCTCCGGCCGTACAGCACAGCAGTTTATCAACTATCTGGCAGGAAAACAGGAGTAATGTAGCATGACAAAAAAAGAAAAGCAGCAGGTCGCTGAGATCTGCCGGATCTTGAATGAGACATACGGAACTGATTACAAGTGTTATCTGAATCATGAAAATGCATGGCAGCTTCTGATCGCAACGATGCTGTCGGCACAATGTACAGATGCCAGAGTAAACATCGTAACAAAAGATCTGTTCGTGAAATATCCGACCTTGCAGGCATTTGCCGATGCAGATATCAAGGAACTGGAAAAGGATATTTACTCGACCGGATTTTATAAGAATAAAGCGAAGAATATAATTGGCTGTGCAAAGAAGCTCATCAGTGAATATGGCGGAGAAGTGCCGAGTGATATCGAGAGCCTGACGAAATTAGACGGTGTTGGAAGAAAGACCGCAAATGTGATTCGTGGCAATATCTACCACGAGCCAAGTATCGTCGTTGATACACATGTAAAACGTATTTCCAGGCTGCTTGGGCTGACAGATAGTGATGATCCGGTGAAGATCGAGCATGAGCTTATGGAAAAGCTTCCAAAGGAACAGTGGATCTTATATAATATTCAGATCATTACACTTGGAAGAACGATCTGTATCGCCAGACGACCAAAATGTGCCGAATGCGCGCTGAACCGTGTGTGCCCATCGGCAAATGTAACGGAATAAGCAGTTGGCAGAATCTGGCACAAATGCTAAATTGCTATAAAATAATGCTATTATATCTGGACAAAGTGAAAATTCAGCGTTAATCTATACATGATGTCCTGCATAAGACGGAAAAAGATCTGATGTGTGGGCAGGTAATATCAGAAAATTATAAGTTTAAAATATAAAGGAGAAATGGGAAATGATCAATTTAAGCAGTTCAAAGGGTAAAAAGGTAGCATCCGCAATTATAGTTGGAATCCTGGTAGCAGCTATGGTAATCGGTATGCTTGCATATGCATTCTAAAAGGTATCAGGGATGAATAAAGAAAAGTTTCGATTTATACAGCAGAAGCGGTCAATCTTAAGATCGTTGAATAAACAGGAACATTCTGACATAACACAAGCCGGCATAGGAGATGACTATAGCCGGCTTGTGTTGTTGGATAGTGAGCTTGCAGTAACGGAAGGGCTCTGCCTTGCAAATGCACTGGGGACGGTGACTTCGGATGTTATCAAACAATATAATAAATTACGGCTTGGCGGGTATCAGCCATTTGCACTTACAGATACGGTCATGATGCCGGAAAATGATGAGAAGCGTATGAAAAAGATTCTGCGGGAGCTTTCTGATCTTGCGAAGGAGTTTCACATGGATGTTGTGTATGGAGATACCGCGATCAGCGGGATATTCAAGGAGCCTGCGGTAACTGTAACGATGTATGGACGAAGGATATCGCAGGGCGAGAAAAATGCAAAGATCAAGCCGGATATGGATATCGTTATGTGTGGACAGGCCGGCATCCTTGGAACCCTGCTTCGGGTCAGGGAAAGAAAAGAAGAGCTTCTGACCAGATATTCTGAGGAATACCTTCGCACAGCAGAGCAATTTGACCGGTTATTACTTGTGAAGGATCAAGGAGATATTGCGATGGCATGTGGCAGTATATACGTACGCCACATCTCAACAGAAGGAGTATATGGCGCATTATGGGAACTGGCAGAGGCTGGAAATGTCGGGCTTCGGATTAGCCATGACCATATACCGATCATGCAAGAAACCATCGAGATCTGTGAATTTACCGGGGATGATCCATACCGGATCGATGGATGCGGAGCGGCATTATTTGTCACGGCAGATGGTGGATTGTTAAGCGATCGTCTGTATGAAGCCGGATTTGAAGCTGCTGTGATCGGCAGAACAACAATCGGACATGATCGCGTGATCATCCACGATGGAGAGGAAAGCTTTTTGACACCATAGTTTAGTTCACAATATATTTAAGACTAGCCATATAGCCTATATGGGGATATAAAGGAGAAATATAGTATGGGTAATATTATTCAAAAAGAGCTTAGAATTGCAAAGACAAAAATGTTTGAAGAGGTTACTTATAATAACAAAAAACTTGTTAAATTAACAACGGATAATGTCGCTATTGTAGAGGCTATGATACGTAATGATTCTGCCTATATAAAATCAACAGATATATCGGCGGGACCTAAATTTGATAGAAAGAATCAACTTGTATATGGTGGCTCATCAGCATACTGGATGACCATGTTGAAAAGTGTTCTAATTAAAAATAAAGAAGTAAATTATACTTATGAGGAATTAATAAAAGGTGCAGTTGAGGCTGTAGATAGAGAAAACAGTACACATTTGAATGCTGATAAATGTGGAAGAACAGAAATAGTAAGGCGTATTTGCGCATTTGATTGTTCAGAACTGATTGAATGTTTGAGAAATCCGGAATATGAAGACATGAAGTTAGTTCATGAAATTGCAAGAGTAACATCTGCCAAGTTTAGGGCAAGAACAAATTTGTCCTTTGCGAGTAAATTTTGTCATTACGCATGCTTTTATTTATTTGAAAATACAGAATATCAGGATAATTATTCAATATATGATAATATTTTAAGAACAGTTTTACCAATGTATTTGGTTTATTTTAATATTACTGAGCGGTATGATCTCCGTGATTATAAGCAGTATAGAAATGCTGTTGATATGATTAGGAATGCAGCAGATGAAAAAATTAGTAGAAATGGTTTTGACCACTTGTTGTGGTATTATCATAAGGGAAGAATGTGAAAATTTGTAATAGGGGGTTAAAGGTGAAATGGCTTTTTTTCATTATGAGAAGAATGTTAAAGATATTGAATACTATGAAATACTTGAGAACTTGATGGAACGTTGGGAGTATGAAACGGTTGAATTTAAAGAAGCAAAAAGTAATTATGATACGGATAAAATAGGAAGATATTTTTCAGCATTAAGTAATGAGGCTAATCTGAAGCAGCAACAGTACGGATGGCTAATTTTTGGTGTAAGTGAACGAGATAAGATAAAACATGTTGTTGGAACTGCATACAAGCAGGGGGAACAGAGTCTTCTTGAAAAATTTAAGTATGAGATATCAAGAGATATTACAAATGGAATGACTTTTTATGAAATTAAAGAGATATTTCCTATTGTAAATGGTAAAAGATTAAGGGTGTTAATGTTTAAAGTTCCAGCCGCAGCAACGGGTATTCCTACAGATTGGCGTACCAATTATTATGAGCGTTCGGGTGAGAGTCTTGTTCCATTAAAACAATATAAGATTGATGCAATTCGATCACAGGAAAGAAAAGACTGGTCAAAACAGGTGATTGAAGTAGCCACTATTGATAATTTAGATAAAACGGCTATTAATTTGGCTAGAGAAAAGTATAAAGAGAAAATGAATCAGGAACACATATCAAAAGAAGTCGATGAAATGACAGATGAAGAGTTCTTGACGAAAGTAAAGTTATTGATTGGTGGTAAGGTTACGAATGCTGGCATGTTGTTACTTGGGTCAGCAGATTATGATTATTTAATGACATCTGCTCCAAGTATTATGTGGAGATTATATGGTGCGGATGGAAGTGATAAGGATTATGAAATATTTAAGATACCATTTATAAATGTTGTAGATAAGGTGTTTTCGAAGGTGCGTAATCTTACATACAGATATATGCCGAATCAATTGACCCTTTTTCCTATGGAAACGGAACAATATAACAGTTGGCTTATTCGAGAGTTGTTAAATAATTGTATTGCACACACAAATTATCAACTTGGTGGGAGAATATATGTAAATGAATTTGAGGATAAAATTAAATTTACAAACCCTGGAGATTTTATTCCGCAAAAGATTGAAAATGTATTGGAAGTGAGCTATAATCCACCATTTTACAGAAATCAGTTATTAGCTGAATCGATGGTTGTGTTTCATATGATTGATACTGCAACTTTAGGTATCAGAAGAGCATTTAATATTCAAAAAGCGAAATATTTTCCTATGCCAGATTATAATATTTCATCAGGAACTCAGGTTGAGGTTACTGTTTATGGAAAAATATTAGATGATAATTACATGCATATATTATATGATCATCAGGACCTGGATTTACAGACGGTATTTCTTTTGGATCGAGTTCAGAAGGGACTTTCACTTGATAAAGCGGATGTAGATAAATTAAGAGCTGCAAAATTGGTTGAGGGAAGAATTACAAGTTTGTTTTTATCAGCGTCAGCATCAAAAAGTATGGATGATAGTGCAGGCTATATCAAGAATAAAGGATTTAATGACAAATATTATAAAGATTTGATTGTTGAGTATTTGAAAAAATATCATAAGGCAAAACGTAGAGATATTAAGTTATTATTGTGGGAAAAATTACCGGATTCTTTGTCTGATAAACAGAAGGAAAATAAGATTCATAATATTCTAACAGCAATGAAAAAGAGCAATATTATACAATTAGATTCGGATAATCAACAAATATCTAATTGGATACTTAAGTAGGGCTTGGTTAAAATCCTGATTTTAACCCAAATAATTTGTTTGATAATTAGTGTTGTCGAGACAATTTAACCGAGATTTAACCGAGATTTAACCGAGATATTTTTAAAATTGTAAAAAATGAAGGATATAAGCTTGGTTAAGAAGTGAGCGATGCTTACGAATATACAGCTATATAAAAAAGGAGAAAAACATGTTAAATATCGTACTTCATGAGCCGGAGATGCCGGCAAATACAGGAAATATAGGACGTACCTGTGTGGCAGCAGGTGCAAGACTTCATTTGATCGAGCCTCTGGGTTTTCAGATCAACGAGAAGCAGTTAAAGCGTGCAGGTTTGGACTATTGGGACAAATTAGATGTAACGATCTATGATGATTTTAATGATTTTCTTAAAAAGAATCCGGGCGCAAAGATCTATATGGCAACGACCAAATCTAAACAGAAATATACGGATGTAAACTATGAGGAAGATGCCTATATCATGTTCGGAAAAGAGAGCGCGGGAATCCCGGAGGAAATTCTGTTAGACTATAAGGAAACAGCAGTCAGGATTCCGATGTTCCCGGAGATCCGTTCCCTGAATCTGGCAAATTCTGTAGCAATCGTGTTATATGAGGCACTCAGACAGCAGGGTTTTCCGGAGCTTGAGACGAAGGGACAGCTTCACCATTATGAGTGGTAAAAAGGAGTATTTATGAGTACATACATGGTAGATGGAAAGAAAATGATGAATATCTGTATCCTTGAGATTCTTCGGAAATACACGGATTCCGAACATACAATGGATCAGAAGGATATCATAAAGAAACTGGAAACCGAATATGGAATGAAGGTTGACCGGAAATCTGTCAAGAGCAATCTGATGAATCTGGTGGATTTTGGTTATAATCTGGAATGTACGGAGATTGAACGTGAAAATAAAAACGGAGAGACCGAGATCCTGACAAAGGACTGGTATTACAATCACGAATTTGATGATGCAGAACTTCGAATGCTGATCGACAGTATCTTATTTTCAAAGACGATACCGAGAAATCAGGCACAGGAGCTGATCGAGAAGATCAAGGGGCTTTCGAATGTGTATTTCAGTGCGAAGGTACAGCATGTGTGCAATCTGCCGGGGTTATCACATACCGATAACCGTCAGACCATGTTAAATGTTGAGATGATCGATGATGCGATCAGTGAGGGCAAGAAGGTTGCATTTCTCTATAACACCTATGGTATCGATAAACATCTTCATCCAAGAAAGGATACGAAGTATATTGTAAATCCATATCAGATGGTTGCAAATGAGGGCAAATATTATCTGATCTGCAATTATGATAAATATGACAATCTGTCGAATTACCGGATCGACCGTATGACGGAGATTGAGATACTGGATGAAAAGGTCAAGGATAAAAGTCTGGTAAAAGGGATGGAGCATGGACTGAATCTGCCACAGCATATGGCGGAACATCTCTACATGTTCAGTGATTCCGCAGCTACGATTGTATTAAAGGTTCAGAAAGGGAATATGGGTGATATTGTAGACTGGTTTGATAAGAACTTTGAAGTGTTGTCACCAAAATTTGTTCAGAACAATTATCCAGATAACTTTAATCCTGAGGCAGATGCCAATAAGGCATTTATCCGTGTGACCTGCAGCCAGAATGCCATGTTCCACTGGGCGATGCAGTACGGAACCAGCGTGGAAGTCATAGAGCCTGCAGATCTCCGTGAACGCATCCGCAATGCTGTAAATGAGATGGCAGAGAGATATAAATAATGCCTCCTATTAATGGAGACATTATGAGTAAGACATAAAATAAAGCCCCACCCGCTCTTGCCACTATGCTGGGTAGGAGTTGAAACTCGCTACACTTTCTATTCGGTTCGCACGCTGATTTGTCAGCAGTCGCCCAAACTCGCCTTATAAGGCTCAAACAAGGGCTTGATGCTGACAGCTAGTGCAAACCTCATAACGAAAGTTTCACTGATGTTTCAATTCCTACCCAGCATAGTGGCAAGAACGGGTGGGGCTTTGGTTAGTCCTTCTTAATACGGAACTTTCCATTGGAGATATATTGTGTATCGGCTTCTTCCTTCTTCACATGCACGGCTTTGATCGGAACCTGCATTTCCTTCTGCATAGGGAGAGAGAAGATGAATTCACTTCCCTCGCCAACCTTACTGGTGAGGGTAATGTTCTCGCCGTGCGCTTTGATGATCTCTTTTGTGATAGCAAGTCCGAGACCGGTTCCGGTCTTATCCTTTCCGCGGCTCGGATCCGTCTTATAGAAACGGTCGAAAACTTTCTTGATCGATTCCGGTGGAATTCCCACACCCTCATCCTTGACACTGACATAGACTTTATCAGATTTTTCCGTGACCTGAACCGTGATCTGGCGACCCTCCGGGGTGAATTTGATCGCATTATCAACCAGATTATAGATAACCTGCTGGATTCTTGTTCGATCGGCATAGACAATGGTATTGTCGGTATGGAAGATCGCGTGCAGATAAATGCCTTTGTCCTGACAACGGCCTTCAAAGGTGTTGATCGTAGGAAGAATGATGCTCTTGATATCAAAATTCGATTTATCAAGCTGAAGGTCAAAGGAATCAAAGTTGTTAAGTTCCAGAAGCCCTTGTGTCAGTTTGGTAAGACGCATAGTTTCGCTCAGAACGATCTGGAGATATTTCTCGTGCTTATCCGGCGGAATCGTTCCGTCGATCATGGCTTCGATATATCCCTTGATGGAGGTCAGAGGGGAACGGAAGTCGTGGGAGATATTAGAGATAAATGATCTTCGGTATTCATTTGACCGGCTCAGTTCGTCTGCCATTTCCTCCATATATCGTGCCAGTTCGCCAAATTCATTATCCGTATGGACATCGATTCTAGCATTAAAATTACCCGCAGCATATTGTTTGGATGTTGCGATAATTTCACGAATCGGTTTTAAGGTGCTATTCGAGATCAGCATAAGGGCGATTAGAGATAATACAACGATGACGAGAAACGGCATGTAAGTGGATGCAAATGTTTTCTGCGCAATATCTTTAATGAACTGCAGGGATAAGTGGATCGATAATAAACCTGCGTATGTATTATCCTGATAAACCGGAGTACTGATACTCAGCGTTTTAGTGTTAAAGCATCCGTTCAAGGTTCCGGTTTTGATCGTTTTGGTAAATAATTCCGTACGCTCATAAAAATCGGTTATGATCAGATCCTTTGCAGCCACACTGTCTTTATTTGAGCAATAAATAATATTATTGTCCGGTGTGGAAAACCAGATTTCAGCATTCATCGTATCGGCATGATCATCCAATCGATCAAAGAAAGTATACTGATCGATCGTATTATTCAGGTAATCATGAATCGTTGTGTCGATGATCAGTTTACTCTCGGTATTCAGATTTTTCTCTGTATTGTTAAGAAGCCTTGACTGAGTCATATGGACAGTGTACAACGCAAGAACACTGAAGATAGCAATGACCAGCAGGACAAAGCCAACAACAATCTTATCAAAAATGGTTTTTTTCATGGTTATTTAACCTCAAATTTGTAACCGATTCCCCATACTGTGAAAATAGACCAGTTATATTTGTCTGTCAGTTTTTCACGAAGACGCTTGATGTGCACATCGACGGTTCTGGTGTCGCCGACATATTCGTAGCCCCATAATTTGTCCAGAAGCTGTTCTCTGGTAAATACCTGATTTGGACGGCTTGCAAGAAAATACAGCAGTTCCAGTTCTTTTGGCGGCATTTCCAGATTTTTGCCCTCTAATGTAACTGTATAATTTGAAATATTAACGACCAGATTATCATACTCGACATAGGTGCCGATATGATCGGCATTTGTCGGATTATAGTTCTGGGAGTTATCTGTCCGTGAGTTGCAGCGGCGGAGCAATGCACCGACACGGGCAACCAGTTCGTTAGAATCGAAAGGTTTTACGATGTAATCGTCAGCACCGATCTTAAGTCCGAGAACCTTATCGAATACTTCACCTTTTGCAGATAACATGATGATCGGTACATTTGACTGCTTTCTGATTTCGGTACATACCTGATATCCATCCATGCCCGGAAGCATGACATCTAAGAGGATGAGATTTGGCGCAAATTCGACAAATGCTTCCAGGGCAGAAGTTCCGTCTGCGGCAATCTGTGTTTCATAACATTCTTTATTCAGATAAAGGGAGATCAGTTCGGCGATGTTTTCGTCATCGTCAACGATCAATATTTTTTCTTTGTCCATATAGTTCTCCTTGTTGTTGTGTGTTTTATAATTCTACGATCGTAACGCCGGCTTCACCCTCACCGTATTCACCCAGACGGAAGGATTTGACGTATGACTGCTTGCGCAGATAGTCATGGATTCCTTTCCGGAGTGCTCCGGTGCCTTTTCCATGGATGATCCTTACCTTGTGCAGGTGAGCCATCATGGCATCATCAAGATAACGGTCGACTAATGAGGTAGCTTCAGCTACAGTCATGCCGAGTACATTAATCTCCGGCTGAATATTTAAAGCCTTGCCCATTCCACGTTTATTGTTGATCGATACCTGAGCGTTGTTCTGCTTTGGTGTCTCGATGATCACAAGATCAGAAGCAGGAAGCAGAGAGCTTAAGATGCCCATCTGAACTTTGATATTTCCCTTTGAATCAGCAGGAGCAGTAACCGTTCCTGTTGTATCCATGCTGATAACATGCACGGTGTCTCCGGCCTTGAAATCCTTTGCCGTATGATGGGAGGTCATGGATTTGCGTTTTTCCGGTGTCATCTTCCGGTAATCGTCCATCTTGGTACGGAGCTTTTTTCGCTCATTCTCCATCGTGCTCGCATCTGCCTTATGAGGATTTGTTGTCCATTTGTTATATTTCTTAATGGCTGAATCCGCCATTTCCTTTGCTTCTTCCAGAATATCAGCCGCTTCTTCTCTTGCATCCGCTAGGATCTGAGCTTTCTTGGCAGAGAGTTCATCATCCTTTGCCTTTGCGCGTTCCTGAAGCTGTCTGGCTTCTTCCTTGAACCGTGCGATCTCCGCTTTGTCGCGTTCAATCTCTTTTCGGCTGTTTTCCAGATCGGACAGCAGTGTTTCAAAATCAACTTTGTTGCTGTCGATATTTGTCTTTGCCCGTTCAATAATATCGTCGGACAAACCTAATTTCTTCGATATTGCAAATGCATTTGATTTGCCGGGAATACCGATAATGAGCCGGTAGGTTGGCATCAGTGTTGCTACATCGAATTCGCAGCTTGCATTCTGAACGCCCGGAGTCGACATGGCAAATAACTTCAGTTCGCTGTAGTGTGTGGTCGCCATGCAGCGGATGTCCTGATCGTTTAAGCTGCTTAAGATCGCGATTGCAAGTGCAGCACCCTCGACCGGATCGGTTCCACCGCCAAGCTCATCGAAAAGGCACAGCGTATTCGGTGTCACATGGTTCATGATATATACGACATTACTCATGTGGGAGGAGAAGGTCGAGAGACTCTGCTCGATGCTCTGTTCATCTCCGATATCGGCAAATACATCATCAAATACATTCAGTCTGGAACCATCCAGTGCCGGAATATGAAGTCCGGACTGTCCCATCAGAGTAAACAGACCCAGTGTTTTTAAGGATACGGTCTTACCACCGGTATTCGGACCGGTAATGATCAGCAGGTTGTAGTCCTCACCCAGTCTGATGTCGACCGGAACAACGGTATGTTTGTCTAAAAGTGGGTGGCGGCCCTGCTTGATATCCACAATGCCGTCCGTATTGAAGATCGGCTCGGTTCCCTTATAGGATCTTGCAAAATTCGCTCTGGCAAATATAAAGTCCAGATCGGTCAATGTCTCGAAATCAAATTTTATATTTTCGTATTCAGATGCTGCCCGTGCCGACAGGTTCTCAAGAATCTTTTCGATCTCTGCCAGCTCCTGATTATCCAGCTCTTTTAACTGGTTATTCAGATTAACTACCGCAAGAGGTTCGATAAATACAGTATTTCCACTGGAAGACTGGTCGTGGATCATACCCGGAAAGCTGTTCTTATATTCCTGTTTTACCGGGATACAGTATCTTCCGTTACGCATCGTGATCAGGTTATCCTGAAACATCGTCTGCTTGCTCTGGTCGGTTACAAGTTTGTTCAACTGGTTATGTAACTTTTCATTTGTCAGTTTTTTGTTCCGTCTGACTGCCTTCAGACCGGACGATGCATCGTCTGCGATCTCGGATTCTGACAGGATACAGCGGTGGATCTCCTGACTTAAATGTTCCAGCGGAACAAGCTCCATGAAGCGGGAGTAGAGGCTGTCATGTGCTTTTTCCTCGTTATCATCGCCGCTGCCATATTGTCTGGCGGATAGTGCCATATCAAGGACACTTCCGATATCTAACAGTTCCTTGATGCCGAGTGCTCCCTGAACCTCCAGCCGCTTGATCGAAGCGCCGATATCACGGAGTCCGGCAAATGATAGGTTGCCCTGTGTATTCAGCCGGATCAGAGCATCTCTTGTTTCCTGCTGTAGGGTCTGGATCAGTGTCAGATCCCTGCGGGGCTTCAGGCGTTCGCATTTTCGTTTTGCCATCGGGGATGCCGCGTAGGAGGTCAGCATTTCTACTATTTTATTATATTCTAAAAGTCTTAAAGTCCTTAAATTCATATCATTTTCTCCATCTTAAATGCACAAATACGCATACACAATCCATTATAAACAGTTTGCCTGTGGCTGTCCAGTGTGGGTTGATGGCGGGAACCTATATGTTGTTTTCCTGACTTCATCTTACTACTTGATGGAGATTTTCTGTTATTTGCTATACCATCTTATTCAGGCCACATACAAACAGTAAGACTCGCAATATTTCTATTCGGTTCGCACATTTATGAACCAGCAGTTGCCCAAATTCTCAGACATTTATTTATAGGAAAATTCTTTTATTAATTTCCTCTGGCATATTGACGACTCTTTTTTTTACATAGAAACATATGAATCTATAGCAGGCAGAGTTTTTTTATGGTTAAACTTGTTTTCCTTTCTGATATCCGTTACAATCAAACTTGGAGAGACGGAGGCAATATACAAAGCTAAAATATGCATGTTATTCTGTTCTATCGGGAAAGGAGATGGGACATGGATAACGAAATTGTATATTCCTCCAAGGCAACTGATCAGAAAGCACAGTATGATGCCAGTGCCAAGCGCTTGCTTGGACAGAAGATCATATTGGCGCATATACTGATCAGGGTAGTAGAAGAATTTAAAGGTATGGATGCAGATACGGTTGCATCATTGATTGAAGGTGAACCGTATATCAGCCAGATTCCGGTTGAACCGGGATTAACGAACAAAGAAACGGTGGATGCCAGAACCGGTGAACGGATTGTCGGACTGAATACAGAAAGTTCCGAAATTGATGAGGGAAAGATATATTTTGATATTATCTTCTATGTACGGATGCGGGATGGACTGGCGAAAATGATCATTAATTTGGAAGCCCAGAAGAATGAACCGACAAAGTATTTTATCTTAAATCGGGCAATCTTCTATACGGCAAGACTGGTGTCATCCCAGAAAGAGCGGGAATTTACCGGTTCCGATTATAACGAGATCAAACAGGTGTATTCTATCTGGATCTGTATGAATATGAAAGAGAACAGTCTGAGTCATATCCATATGGTAAAAGATGATCTGCTTGGTGATCAGGACTGGAAGGGCAATCTGGATATTTCAAATATCGTGATGATTGGTCTGGCAAAGGAGATTCCACCAAAGGAAGAAAGATATGAACTGCATCGATTGTTAGGAGCACTATTGTCGCAGACAATGACAGCAGAACAAAAATTGAAGCTTATGAAACAGGAGTATGACATACCGGTAGACAGACGCGGTATAAGAGATGAGGTGAAAATCATGTGTAATCTGAGTGAAGGCGTAGAAGAAATGGGATATGCCAAGGGCGAAGCCGCTGGCAAAGTCATTGGAAGATCTGAAGGAAGATTAGAAGGAAAGTTGGAAGGAAGATCAGAAGAAAGAGCTGATATTATTCTGAAAATGCATAAGAAAGGCTATTCCTTAGAGCAGATCATGGATGTAACCGAAATGAGTGAAACTGAAATCAAGGCAATTATAGGATAAGAACATAAGCAGAACAGATAACATGTATATTTTAGTGGAAGTCCGGATATGGCAGAAATGCTGTATCCGGACTTTTTTAGTTGAAATATAAATTAATAAGAAAAAATGAGAAAAGACAGGCTAAAAGCTCCGGCAAAATTTCCATGCATAGACTTGCAAAGCAGGACATATAAATAATGGTATAGAGATTGACAAGGGTAAAGATAGAGCCGAAAAATGACATTGTGAAGGGAGCGGTGAGATGAGAGGACAAAGATGGCTGCGTATTCTGGCAGGGGTGTTGACTGTGGTAGTTGGGCTGAGTTTGTTTGCTGGATGCAGTTTTTATAAGGTGAAAGAAGATGGTGAAGCGCTGACTTACGATATCTGTGACGACACCATGCTGCCGGAGGAGTTGTTGAGCGTCATTAACAGTAAAAAAGAAGAACCGTTTAATCTGACATATTCAAACAACACTTACACATATATTGTGATTTGCAGCGGCAGGCAGAATCGGGATGATGTTGGCGTGGTTGTAGATAAGATGTATATGGATGAAAATGCTATTTACATCGAATCGGTTCTTAGGCAGACGGCGACACCATCAGATGCAGTAAGTAAGGATACGGTATCGTATCCATATATAGTTCTTCGGATCGCACGGACAACGACACCGGTTGTATTTAAAAATTAGAAAATAGTATGGGGGTATCATATGGAACTTGTAAAAAATAAACTCAGTACAACGATTTTAAAGACTTCTAAGTATTCGCAGTTTACTATCAATGATGATTTTAATGTACCGGATGCAAAAGACGATATGGAACGGATCATTGCAAGTACAGGAAATGTCCTTTTAGATGATGTAGAGACATTGGAGAATAAGGTGCGGATATCAGGAACAGTTGTATTTAAAGTCCTGTATCAGACAGTTGGTGAAGATGTTCGGTTTGAAACCTATGAGGGTGATGTTCCATTTGAGGAATCCATCAATATGGATGGCATACTTGCCGGTGATAAGGTCGATGTCAGCTGCGTGCTGGAAGATCTGTACATAACCATGATCAATTCAAGAAAATTTGAAGTTCGCGGGCTGGTTGGCATGAAACTGTGGGCTATGGATTCCGTAGAGCTGTCCGGGGCAACCGGACTGTTAAACGGATCGGGAATCGAATGCAGGAATGAGCAGATTCCATTTACAAATAATGTGGCATCTGTAAAAGATATATTGAAGGTAAAAGAAGATTTCGAGATCGCTGCCAATAAACCAAACATCGGTCGGGTGCTTTGGAGCCGGGTGTCCTTCTATGGCATCGAGACAAAGGTTGTAGATGGGGGAATAAATATTAAAGGACAGATGGACCTGTTTGTAATCTATCTGGCGGAGGAGCCCGGCGTACCGATGCAGTATCTGAATGAGAGCCGGGAATTTGAAGGTCTGATCCCTTGCGAAGAAGCAAATGAAGGCATGATCCTGGATGACCGCATCACGATGGGAAAAGGAGAAGTCGGTGTGCGTGCCGACAATGACGGAGAGGACCGCGTGCTTCAGGTTGAATATAATCTCCATACAGATATGAAGATTTATGAAGATATGGAGCTTTCTATCATCGGGGATATGTTCTCTCCGTCGGCAAATGTAGAAACGATCTGTGAACAGTTTCCATTTGAGAATCTTCAGATAAAAAATAATGCCAAGACAAAGGTCGTACATAAAGAGCGGATCAAGAGCAGCTTCCCGAAGATACTGCAGATCGTATATGCAACCGGAACAGTTGAGATCGATGAGGTAAAAGCAGGAGAGGACAGCATTGATATATCAGGTGCGGTAAAAGCTGAAATACTCTATGTATCAGCGGAGGATAGCAAGCCGTTACAGCAGATTGAAACGGCGATACCATTCAATTATCAAGTGGAATCCGTACCATTTGTCAATCAGGATTCAATCCGTATCAATCCATCCGTTGACCAGATTACAGCCCAGATGTTGAATTCCGATGAGGTGGAGATCAAGGCGGTGATCAATATGAATGTTACGGTATTTGCACCGGGTTCTGTGGACGTCATTACCGATATGAATATCCTACCGATCGATTGGAATAAGAAGGCAGCTATGCCGGGTATGGTTGGATATGTTGTAAAAGAAGGCGACAGTATCTGGTCCATTGCCAAAGAATATTTCTCCAGCCTGGATTCCATCCGAACCATCAACCATCTGGAAAGCGACGAGGTAACACCGGGTGAAAAACTATTGATCGTAAAATGTTAGCAATATAAAAATCCCCGCCTGTCTCCGGCACGATGGTGGATAGTGTTTTCAACATCAGTGGAACTTTCGTTATGAGGTTTGCACTAGCTGTCAGCATCAAGCCCATGTTTGAGCCTGATAAGGCGAGTTTGGGCGACTGCTGACAAATAAGCGTGCGAACCGAATAGAAAGTGCAATGAGTTGAAACACTATCCACCATCGTGCCGGAGACAGGCGGGGGTTTATTTTTCAATCCAAAATCTTCGTGCAAATCCTATTGAAAAATGTTATCATCTATATATGAGGTATTGATAAAAATTCCCAACAATGGGGCAAAGCACGGAGGGTAATACATGCTGGAACAATCTTACTACGATGAGGCTGATAAGATTATTGCTGCATATGGGACAGAGCCAAGATTTCTGATCCCGATCATTCAGGATATTCAGAGCGAATATAAGTATCTTCCGCCGGAATTATTACGATATGTGGCGGACAAACTGAATATTACAGAGGCAAAAGCTTATAGCGTAGCAACATTCTATGAGAACTTTTCATTTGATGCAAAAGGAAAGTTCATTCTTAAGGTGTGCGATGGAACCGCATGCCATGTCAGAAAATCCATGGATATCTTAAATCAATTGTATAAAGAACTTGGATTGTCAAAAGAGAAACACACAACAGATGATATGATGTTCACATTAGAGACAGTATCATGTCTTGGCGCATGCGGACTCGCACCGGTCATGACGGTAAACGATGTTGTTCATCCGGCTATGACACCGGAGAAGGTAACTGCATTGATAGCAGAATTGAAGGAGGGTGCGGATGAATAGAATAACAAATGTATCGGAGCTTGACGCAGCAGTAAAACAGGCAGAAGAGATGTTGCATGCAGATTCGCACAGGATCCTTGTCTGTGCAGGAACCGGATGTCTGGCGGGTGGCTCTCAGAAAATATACGACCGGTTCTGCGAGATGGCGAAGCAGTCGGAGGGCGTGAAGGTAGAATTTGTCCCGGAGGCAGAGTATACAGGGACGGAGAAACAGGAAAAGCCGGATATAGCAGAAGAATTTGAAACAGACATTAGTAAAACAGAGAATTCTGCAGCGGGACAGACAGTTATAAAAGAATCCTGTCATGTCGGCGTGAAGAAAAGCGGCTGTCATGGTTTCTGCGAGATGGGGCCGCTTGTGCGAATCGAGCCATATAATTATATCTACATAAAAGTAAAGGAAGAAGACTGCGAGGAGATCTTCAACGAGACGATCCTGCACGGAAGACCGGTAGAGCGTCTGATGTATCACAAGGATGGTATTGTCTACAGACAGCAGGAAGAAATTCCATTTTATAAGAAACAGACCAGACTGGTACTGAAAAACTGCGGACATATCGATGCAGAAAATATCAATGAATATCTTGCGGTCGGTGGATATCAGGCACTTCGTAAGGTGTTATTTACCATGGAGCCTTCGGAGGTTATTCAGGTCATCAGTGACTCCAATCTGCGTGGACGTGGAGGCGGTGGTTTCCCGACCGGATACAAATGGCAGCAGGTTGCCAGACAGGCGGAGAAGATCCGATATGTTGTCTGCAATGGTGATGAGGGAGATCCGGGTGCGTTCATGGATCGAAGCGTGATGGAAGGCGATCCGCATAAGATGTTAGAGGGTATGATCATTGCTGCATATGCGGTTGGTGCGCAGGAGGGATATGTCTATGTAAGAGCAGAATATCCGCTGGCAGTCAGCCGTTTGAAGACAGCGATAGCACAGGCAGAGGAAGCGGGCTTCCTTGGTGAGGATATCTTAGGTTCCGATTTTTCTTTCCATATACATATCAATCGTGGCGCGGGGGCATTTGTCTGCGGAGAGGGAAGTGCGCTTACGGCATCGATCGAGGGACAGCGCGGAATGCCGAGAACCAAGCCGCCAAGAACCGTAGAGCAGGGCTTATTTGCCAAGCCGACGGTTCTGAATAATGTAGAAACCTATGCAAATGTGTCCATGATCATTTTAAATGGTGCAGACTGGTACAAGTCGATCGGACCGGAGAAAAGTCCGGGAACCAAGGCATTTGCATTGACCGGAAGTGTAAAGAATACGGGACTGATCGAGGTACCGATGGGAACAAAGCTGCGTGAGATCGTGTATGATATCGGCGGTGGTTTAAAGGATGACATCCCATTAAAGGCAGTTCAGATCGGTGGACCATCCGGTGGCTGTCTGGTGACGGATGATCTGGAGGTCAGTCTGGATTTTGATTCATTAAAGAGCAAAGGCGCGATGATCGGTTCAGGTGGTCTGGTTGTTATGGATGAGAATACCTGTCTGGTTGAGGTAGCCCGTTTCTTTATGAACTTTACACAGAACGAGAGCTGCGGCAAATGCGTTCCATGCCGTGAAGGAACCAAGCGGATGCTTGAGATCCTAGAGCGGATCGTTGCCGGAAATGGTACGTTAGAGGATCTGGATCTGTTAGAGGAACTGGGCCAGGCGATCACCGACACGGCCCTTTGTGGACTTGGTAAGAGCGCAGCCCTGCCGGTACTCAGTACGCTGAAGAATTTCCGTCAGGAATACATCGAGCATGTGGTTGACAAACGATGCAGAACCGGAAACTGTAAAGCACTGGTTCGCTATAAGATCGATCCGGAAGCATGTAAGGGCTGTTCCAAATGTGCGAGAAACTGTCCGGTCGGTGCGATCACAGGTGAGATCCGGAAACCATTTGTCATTGATACAGCCAAATGCATCAAGTGTGGTGCATGTATCGATAATTGTGCGTTCCATGCAGTATATACAGAGAATTAAGGAGGGAGACGAACATGGATTATATTACGATCAATTCAATCAAAGTGCCGATCGAGGGCGAGAAGAATGTTCTGTCTCTGATCCGAAAGGCGGGGATCGATATCCCGACATTCTGTTATCATTCAGAATTATCCATCTATGGCGCATGTCGTATGTGCGTGGTAGAAGATGACAGAGGAAAAATATTTGCGGCATGCTCCGAGACACCGAGAGCGGGCATGGTGATCTATACGAATACAAAGAAAGTGCAGCAGTACAGAAAGCTTATTATCGAGCTGTTGTTATCCTCTCATTGCAGAGACTGTACGACCTGCCAGAAGAATGGCATGTGTGCGCTCCAGTCACTTGCCTATAAGGTTGGTGTGCATGCGGTTCGTTTCCTGAATAATAAAAAAGAAGAAAAGATCGATATGAGTTCGCCGTCTATCGTCCGGGATCCAAATAAATGTATCCTGTGCGGTGACTGTGTGCGTACCTGCGATGAGATTCAGGGACTTGGTGTTATCGATTTTGCATTCCGTGGTTCGAAAATGAAGGTGCAGCCGGCATTTGACAAGCCGCTTGCAGAGACAGACTGTGTAGGATGCGGACAATGTGCAGTTGTCTGCCCGACCGCAGCGATCTCGATCCGTACCAATGTAACCGATATCTGGGATGCGATCGAAGATCCGTCCATCCGGGTGGTCGCACAGATCGCACCGGCAGTCCGCGTGGCAGTTGGAGATAACTTCGGCATACCAAAGGGCGAGAACTGTTTTGGCAAGCTGGTATCAGCACTTCGTATCATGGGCTTTGACATGGTATTTGACACAAGCTTTGGCGCCGATCTTACGGTTATGGAGGAATCCAAAGAATTTGCGGCGCGTCTTGCGTCGGATGAGAAGCTGCCATTATTTACATCCTGTTGTCCGGGCTGGGTCAAATATTGTGAAGAAAAATATCCGGAATTTGCAGATAATCTGTCAACCTGCCGTTCTCCACAGGGGATGTTCTCGGCAGTGATCAAGGATTATTTTGCAGAGAAAGATAAAGAAGATGGTAAGAGAACGATGGTTGTATCGATCATGCCTTGTACAGCAAAGAAGGGAGAGATCCTCCGACCGGATAATTTCACGGATGGCAGACAGGATACCGATTATGTCATCACAACGACAGAGGTTGTGCGGATGATCAAGCAGATGGGACTGCAGTTTACCGAACTGGAAAATGAATCCGCAGATGCACCATTTTCCGTGGCTTCCGGTGCAGGCAAGATCTTCGGAACGACAGGTGGTGTAACGGAAGCGGTGCTCCGTCGTCTTGCGGAGGACAAATCCTATAACACGATCCGTGAGATCAGTTATACAGGTGTCCGGGGATTTGAAGGAACGAAGGAAGCAACGATCGATTTAGATGGCAGAGAAGTGAAGATCGCAGTTGTACATGGTCTTGCAAATGCAGGACGGTTGCTTGACCGTATCCGATCCGGCGAAGCAAGCTATGATTTCGTTGAAGTTATGGCGTGCAGACGTGGATGTATCATGGGTGGCGGTCAGCCATCCGGCGCAGGCCCAAGAACCAGACGGAGCCGTATGGAAGGTATGTACAATGCAGACGCAAGCTCCAATGTCCGTTTCTCCGAGGAAAACCCGGCAATCCGTCAGTTGTACGATCATTTCCTTGCGGGAAAAGAACATCGTCTGCTGCACCGGAATCTGTAGAGTTATATTAATTAATACAAAAACGCAAATAAGCAGGAACTTTAAAAGTTTCCTGCTTATTTGCGTATAGTAATTATTGAAGAATTATTCGGTTACTTCTTTTGCTCCTGTATTTGCATTTGCTTCCGGCATAAGTTTTTTGAATAATGGAACAATCTGTGCAGCAATGATAGCTTTTACAAGATCAAGTGGAATAAATGCAACAAAGCCTGAAAGGAAAGCAACTTTCCAGGTTAAGTTTCCGTTGAATTTCCACCATAACATACCGATGATGTCGATAAGTGCTGCTGTTAAAATAGCAACGATCGTATAACGGATACGATTATATTTCTTACCCTTTGTCAGACCTGCAAAGATAGTAACGATAATAAATGAGAATGTATATCCACCAAATACTCCTGTCAGATAACCGATACCGGAGCCGCCGCCGATAAATACCGGAACACCGACTGCACCGAGGATCATCCATAAGGCAACGATGATCGTTGAGTCGCGGACTTCAAATACCAGTGCAATGAGCATGATCATAAAGTTCAATAATGTAATGTGAGCTGCATTTGGGAGTGGAGTTGGGATGCTTAAATATGCAGATACGCATAAGATTGCTGCAAATACAGCCATCATTGTAATCTCCACGGTTGTGAATTTGTTTTTCATCTGTGTGTTCTCCTTGTTGATAAATAATATACATACAATGGGTGCCATTCCTCGATTGGATGAGGTTAAGGGGGATTGACAAAAATATGAAGCGGATAGCAGGGCTAAGCTATCCGCTTCCAGATAACAAATTGAATGTCAACTATTAAATGGCACCCACTGGATAACATTATAGATGGTATATTCTTAATTGTCAACCATAAAACAAACATTAAGGTTGACAATTGAAACGGGAGGCTTAAGGGTTGAAAAAAAGCAGATATAAATATACTATATAAGAATATAATAAAGAAAAACAGGTAGGAGGCAGCGGCTATGCTTAGAGTTGGTGTTACGGAACTGGATATTGGATTTGAGAATAGGGAAGAAGCAAAGGAACGCTGTCTTGAAGTTATGGAAGAAGCCTGTGCAAATGGAGTAGAGCTTCTGGTATTTCCGGAGATGACACTGACAGGATTTACGATGCGCCCATGGTTACATGGGGAAAGCGGGGATGCGGATAATATCCCTGACAGTGTTTCATTTTTTATGGAGAACAGCAAAAAATATAAGATGCCTATGGCATTTGGATATATTCATACAGTTATGGCCTATGGCAGCCGGGTGTATGATGAAATGAAAGAAAAGGCTTACGAGAACCGGTTGGTGCTTGTGGATGGAGAAAATGTATTGCTTGATTATGCTAAGGTTCATCCATTTTCATATAGCGGTGAGGATAAGGCATATCGGGCAGGAGAAAAGCTTGTACAGGCACAGGTAAAGGATATCCGGATAGGCGGATATATCTGCTATGATCTTCGTTTCCCGGAGATTTTCTCTGCAATGCGAGACCGGTATGAGGCTGTCATGGTAATCGCAAACTGGCCGGAAACAAGGGCGGAACAATGGGAAACACTTTTAAAAGCAAGGGCGATCGAGAATCAGGCATATGTGATCGCTGTCAACCGGGTCGGAGATGGAGACGGGCTTCACTATATTCCGGGCTCTCATGTATATGACTGGCTTGGACGGGATATATCGGTTCGGGTTAGTGAGAAGCTGCGTGTTGCAGATATTGATTCCGGGGGAGTCAGACTGGCAAGAACAGAATTTCCACAGGCAAATGACAGAAAGAATACATTTTATAAGACGCTTTATTGATGAAATGTGCTTACAGTCAGTCGGATCGGCATGAAAAATACATGATATGCTTCATTTTTATTCGACAGGCTGTAAGCATATTTTATTTTTGAATAAATATAAATTAAAAATAATAAGATGATATCATATAATAAATATGGATAATATATTGTCTATTACAACAAAAATGTAGAATAAAAAGATAAAATATTATCTATATAAATAATTTACGGGGTAAAGAGACATGGAACCTTTTGTATGGGAGACACCGGATGAATTAGCAGAGGCGTGTCGCAGAATCATGAATACAGAATATTCGGATAAATTAGATGAATTATATAGGCTTGGTGGAACCCAAACCACATAAAGCTTGTAAAATCTCACATAATGGAGTAAAATGGAAAAAGCAATTAAGGAGGAAACTTTTATGGGTAAGGACGATTGCATTTTTTGCAAGATTGCAAATGGTGAGATACCATCAGCAACAGTTTATGAAGACAGCATATGTAGAGTAATACTTGATGTAAATCCTGCAAATAAAGGTCATGCTTTAATTATACCAAAAGAACATTATGATGATATATATAGCATGGACGCGGATACTGCTTCAAAGATCTTTACGATTGCGACAGAGGTTGCCAAGGCTCAGAAAGCGGAATTAAATCCTGACGGACTGAACATTATTCAGAACAATGGCGCTGCTGCAGGACAGACAGTATTCCATTTTCACATGCATCTTGTACCGCGATTCATTAAGGATACGGTTACAGTTACATGGGTTCCGGGTCAGTCAGACAATGAGGAACTGGATCAGTTGTCAAAGGCACTTCGTAAGAGAATTTAAGGAAAACATGGATAAAAGGGCAGAGACAGGGATAACTTCAAATCAGTTAAAGCTTCTGGCATGTATTTTTATGTTGTGCGATCATGTAGGATTTGTTCTAATGAATAATAACTGGATAATGCGGGCTGTAGGACGGCTCGCATTTCCTATATTTGCATTCCTGCTGGTAGAAGGATACAGACATACGTCGGATATCAGAAAATATTTTATCCGGCTTTTTTTGTTTGCGCTGATTTCGGAAGTTCCATTTGATCTGGCATCGACCGGACAGGTATTTGATCTGCAGAAGCAGAATATTTTCTTTACGCTTGCAGCAGGGCTGATCGTGCTTTATCTCGGAAAGGTAGCAAAATGGAATCAGATGGGAGCAGTCATCGGAATTGTTGTCATTATGGTAGTTGCAGAAGCGCTGCATTTTGATTATGGAATTGCCGGTATCCTTCTGATCGTATTAATGTATTATTCGACCCAAGATGGCACAGCGGAACATGCATTCAGAAATGCTGGTCTTGTGACGGGACATTATCCATTTAGCAGGAAACTGCGTCAGAATATGGGATTTGCGATCGTATCGGCGGTGTTGTATTTTCTATTTTACGGAATAAGACAGCTCTATGCTGTTTTGGCGATCCTGCCGATCAGTCTGTATAACGGAGAGTATGGTCGGAAGAATAAAGTTCTTAAATATGCATTCTATGTGTTCTATCCGGCACATTTGCTCATTTTATATCTGCTTGGCAGAGTGATTTTATAGTATAACTTTTTTAAGATGAAATATTATTTTATCCAGAAAATGCTAAAAATTAAAAAACAGTGCTGTGATCTATGTAAAATTATTGATTTTTTGTCGCAAAATATAAATTTCCTATTGACTTATGAAGATTTATCAGTTAGAGTATAGCTGTTTCTGAACTGCATTGCAGTTCGAATACAAGTAAATATTTATAAATGCTCTTATTCAGAATGGTGGAGTCATAAGGGACTGTGAAGCCATGGCAACCCCGGAACAGGTGAAAGAAATACCTGTATGGAAGGTGCCTTCCTGAGCGAGTCTGTAATATGCAGACGTCGAACAATGAGAGGTTTGATTTTATCAATCCGCTCAGAGCGGATTTTTCTTTTGCCTAAAATCAGGTAGAGACGTCCTGCCTGAAAAAAGAAAAATCAGAAAGCCATGTGAACGAATACGCATGGCTATAGCTATAGACAGTATTTATACAAGGAGGAAATGATGGAAAAATTATTATTCACATCAGAATCAGTAACAGAAGGTCATCCGGATAAAATCTGTGACCAGATTTCAGATGCGGTATTGGATGCGTTGATGGAACAGGATCCAATGAGCCGTGTGGCTTGCGAGACATCTATTACAACAGGTCTTGTACTTGTAATGGGTGAGATTACAACAAAAGCATATGTAGATATTCAGAAGATCGTTCGTGAGACGATCCGTGAGATTGGATACGACAGAGCAAAATATGGATTTGACTGCGATACCTGCGGTGTTATCACAGCAATTGACGAACAGTCAGCAGATATCGCAATGGGTGTTGATAAGGCGTTAGAAGCAAAAGAGCATCTGATGAGCGATGATGATATCGAAGCGATCGGTGCAGGAGATCAGGGTATGATGTTCGGATTTGCAACAAATGAGACCACGGAATATATGCCATATCCGATTGCACTTGCACATAAGCTTGCAAGAAAGCTGACAGAAGTAAGAAAGAACGGAACACTTTCATATCTTAGACCGGATGGTAAGACTCAGGTAACAGTAGAGTACGATGAGAATGGAAAAGCAAAGAGGCTCGATGCAGTAGTTCTTTCAACTCAGCATGGCGAGGAAGTATCACAGGAACAGATTCACGAAGATATCAAGAAGTATGTATTTGATCCGGTTCTTCCTGCTGATATGGTAGACGAAGATACTAAGTTCTTTATTAATCCGACCGGAAGATTCGTTATCGGCGGACCGAATGGTGACAGTGGACTTACAGGACGTAAGATCATCGTAGATACTTATGGCGGATATGCCCGTCACGGCGGCGGTGCTTTCTCAGGAAAGGATTGCACAAAGGTTGACCGTTCAGCAGCATATGCAGCAAGATATGTAGCAAAGAACATTGTAGCAGCAGGACTTGCAGATAAATGTGAGATCCAGTTGTCTTATGCGATCGGTGTTGCCAGACCTACATCTATCATGGTAGATACATTTGGAACAGGAAAGGTATCCGATGAGAAGCTGGTTGAGATCATTCGTGAGCATTTCGATCTTCGCCCGGCCGGTATCATCAAGATGCTTGACCTCAGAAGACCAATCTACAAGCAGACAGCAGCATACGGACACTTTGGAAGAACTGACCTCGACCTTCCGTGGGAGAAGCTCGACAAAGTTGATATGCTAAAGGCATATTTATAAAAGGTATAGATAAAAAGCCTGTCGGAAGTTTGCAGCTCTTGAATAAGGTTTATAATCACGTTTGCTTGTTTAATATTGGCGCTATTGTAAAAATAAAAATAAGACCTGACAGAGTTTGTTATTTCTGATTAAGGTTTCATAATCCATAGTGTAGCCGACTGAGTTTCATTCAATTTTGTGCCATGTCGTCGCCGCAAAAGTTTTTATCGCGGCAGAGACATGTGCATATAAAATTGAGTGAAACAAAGGTAGGCAAACGTGATTAGAAACCTTAATAAAGAATAACAAACAATTCTGGTCAGGTCTTATTTTGCTATTATTAAAATCTTATTTTTCCTTTTTATCCTCCGGTGCGTTCTGCTTGATCGGCTTGAACTGTAAGGAACCGGCATTCTTCTTAGGATCTTCATGGTTGATGATCGCTTCGGCCATGTTGAATACCTCTGACAGGTCTGCGGTATTCATAGATGAATACTGAGCAGCTTTCTTCACGATCTCTTCTGCCGGTGTTAATTCCTGTTCCTTCTTTGCATCAGCACTTAATCTGGTAGATGTAATGTTTTCTGCCTTGGTAGCAGGTTCTGCTTTTAATTCCGTCATTCCATCGTGAGTAGCAGCGGCTGTTTCTTTTACAGAAGCATTTGCATCCGGTTTAGGCTGTTCTGCCTCAGTGGTATCTGTAGCAACCGCTTCCTCTGTTGTAGCCTGTAAATCGGTCGTATCTGCTTCAGCAGGTTCTGTTTTGGCCTTAATCTCAGGGATCGAAGATGCCTCAATAGAATCCTTGTCAGAAGACTCGTTTAAGACAAGCTGTTCGGAATCTTCGGAGCTGTCTGAATCCGCAGTATCGTCTATAGTGTCTGCTTTAGCAGAGTCATCCATAATTTCTGAGTTGTCTGCAACGTCGGTAACACTACTGGTTTCTGATGTCTCAGAATCAACATTTGCATCATCGGCATCATCTGTGGTATCTGCCTCAATATTATCGTCGGTATCATCTGTGGCATCTGACTCAACACTATCGCCGGCATCATCTGTGGCATTTGCCTCAACACTATCACCGGCGTTATCAATAGCATTTGCATGAATATCTTCGTTGGCATTAGATTCGACATTATCGCCGGCGTCGTCTATAGCGCCAGTATCAATATCTTCATCGGTCATTTTATCAGGATCGTTCGGATCATCCGGCTCATCGTCTTCAGGCAGACCCTTTCGGATCACACGTACAAGCATGCATGCAAGGATGATGATAAGGAAGAACATAACTACAACGACAATGATGCAGATTGTCAGAACCTTATCCTTATGCTGGTCGAAGAATGAACCGTCTGATGCAGCTTCTTCCTGCTTTTCCGTTACAGGATCTGCATTATATCGGACAAATGTTTTCTCAACGGTATCGTATCTGTACCAGCTTGGGTCAGAATCCGGACTCATAGCATATACCAAGATAACTTCATCATTTTCTGTTACATGGTAAGCAGTAACGGTGTTTCCACCAAAATCATAAGAGAATGAGCTGTAACCTTCCGGCTTGCTTACGTTGTCAGATGGTTCCAGAATAATAAAATTCTTATATGCCGACTGCACATTGATCAACGGAACTGCTGTTTTTGCATTCAGATCAATGATGTACCATGCCCCGTTTTTTCCATCTTTATCCGTCAGATATGCACATTTGATCTGACCATTAGGAGAAGTATATAAGATTACATCGGTGCCATCAAATTTTTCTTTTGACTGGGCAAACCCTTCAGGGACACTGATCTTGCTATAATCCTGAGAGAAATAATAATCGGTTCCGTTTACATTGATAACAGCCCGTGTATCAACGATTTCCTCAACATTTACCGTAAGATCATAAATGTGGGTGTCGCCTGTCTCGGCGGTAATTTTTATCGTAACATGTGCCTGCTTGCCCGGTTCGAAGTTCTCGTTTCCGTCAATAGATACAGATGATTTGGAATCTTCCGGTAAAGCATTGATGGCAAGACTTGTTGTTTCACCCGGAACAGTTGTCTCATATGAATATACATCCTTTGAAAATTCCGGCTTTAATTCGCCCGGTGTGATTTGAAGGGATGAAAGGAAACAATTATCGGACATTTCTTCGGTTGTCTCCTCGGAAGTTTCTTCGGTGCTTTCTGTAGATTCTCCGCTTTCGGTACTTCCGGCTTCGGTGGAACCCTGTTCTTGTGTAGTTGCAGCCTGAGTGGTGGAATCTCCACCGTTGTTGCCGCTACCTGCTGCTGTTACAGTGATCGTAGCACCGGCATTTGAGACAGAGCAGCTTTCCTCACCCCAGGTATATACGTCTGAGCTTCCTGTACCTACATAGGAAGAGCCACTTGCGATAGCAGAAAATGTAAAGCTGTTAGAAGCAGATTTGATATTTCCGTCACCGTATCCGGCACAGGAAATTGTACCGCCTCCGCCATATCCGTCACCGGAAGTGTATTCCAGAACGGAAGAATCATAGGACAAGCAATAGCTGTATGCACCCAGTGCTTCGGAGCAGCTTACTGATACGGTTACTGTTACCGAACCTCCCTTTGATACACTTGAAGATGAAAGGGAAATGGAGAACTGGGTAGAAGCGGCCTGCGCTTTTATCGCATTTCCATACACAAAACAGCTGAGAGCCATGATCAGAACCAGAATCATCGCTGTACATTTTTTTAGCTTATTCATAGTAATATCTCCTATCATAACCTTGTAAAAGGCTTATTTTTGTGAAATCTTGGCAGCACCCATCAGGAATTTCTGAACCTTTAACAGATCCAGTGCAGAGAGACCGCCGCTTCGTTTGATATTGGCTGCCTGCAGGAATGCACCCTTTAATGAGGAGGCGCCGATGATATGTTTCTGAATCTTTAACAGATCCAGTGCATTGATCACACCATCACCTGTTACATCACCAAAGATAATAACATTATAAGTGCTTGTATTACCGGATACTGTGATCTTTACAATGTCACCTGTTCCGATCTTACCGGATGTCTTTTTCTTACCGGAAGCATTTGTAATGCTTATCGTTCCGTTTGTGCATCCTAGAGTTGACAGGAAAGAGGAGACAGTAGTTGATGGAGCTACTCCGCTGATTGTTTCGTCGGAGATGATGTAGTCTCCGTCAAATTCAGGATCAGATCCTCCGTTTCCGGTTGACTTACCGCGGACTATAGTTATGGTATAAGTTCGTTTTGCACCACTTTGTGCTGTAACTGTAACTTTAGCTGTATTTGTTCCCTTTGACAGGGAGATCTTTCCGGTTCCGGATACAGAAGCATGGCTGTTTACCGGGGTGGCGGAGATCTTAACCGAGGTTGTGTTCTCAGATACGATCAGGGAATATTTCTTTGTTGAGTTGATGGCAAAAGTCGGTGTCAGTGAATAATTATCGATCGTAAGAGACTTCAGATAATTATTCGGATTGCCGCTGTCTGCCGGTTTCCCCGTGTTTGTGTCCGGCATATCGGTATAGACCGGAATGCTGAAAGTGATCGCATCATTTAAGGTACCGGAGCCTGCGTAGGCATTAAATACTTTCGATGCTTCTGATGATACAGCCTGTACATTTGACATATATTGATGAGAGAACAGGTTGGATGTATTTGTAACGTTAAATTTTTGTGTATACAAAGTATTCTGTTTTTTCAAAATGTAGTTGTTGCCGATATACTGTGCGCCACCATAAATGGACTTGTAGACATTGTTCCATGGTCTTCCGTAGGAACCGCTGGTCGCTGCCCAGCGCAGAGCATTTGTTACAGCATTACCGCTGGCACTGTCATAGCCACCGATATTATAGAAGTTATAGATACCCGGATATGTAGCGTGTTTTCCGTTAGTAACCGAGCTCAGGGATGAACCTACCTCTTGTTTGATACGGGACGCAATATGATATGGGCTGACACCGACTGCCTGCCCAGCTTTGATGATTAACTCGGAATATGTATAACTGTATCCGGATGGTTTGGACTTGTACATAAATGTACCGGAAAGAATCGATTCTACGCCGGATTTGGTCTGGGTATCTTCATATGAAAGATTTTCAAATGCAAATACAAAGCGCTCGTATAAGTAAGTTCGTGGATCCAGATAATAAGTGACAAAATCATTTGAAGCAGCAAACCAGTTCGAGCCATCGTAAGAGGACCATTTGTCCGTCTTGATGTTATATCCGACTGTGGTAGAACGCCAGTTATAATGAGGGGCTCCGCTGGTTCCCTGAACCAGATTTTTAATCTGGCCTGCTTTGTTGATTTCATTGTCGATAACCGTGTTCCAGTCTAATCCGGTCTGTATAGCTTTGAATGTCCAGTTTGGATGGAGGGCATGCAGATCACGAAGCTGTGGTTTATAGCTTTCCGGGAAGCCCTGTTTGGTCAGATATGCTTCAAAGTCGGAATCGGAACCGCCGGCACTTGCTGTTGTAGCTTCGGTATCCGATGAATCTTCTTTTTTCCCGAGGGTGATAAATGATGAAGATACATATCCGGTATAAGTTGTTCCGTTATATACCAGAGTAACCTTATACCAGGAACCGTTAGAGGTGTCAACGACGTTTAATGCCTGCCCCCCATTTAACATAATGTTACTTCCGTTTTCCTGAACAGGATTTCCGCCGGGGGATTCTCTGAAGTAGACATTTGTACGTCCCTCGGAGATATATCCTTCCTTTCCGGCAGCATCGGCCATGCCGTTGTTTATAAATAAGCAGATCAGGAGACTGAAAATAAGTGCTGTAAGCAGAAACATACAGGTGTATCCCGATCCGGTATAAGACTTTTTGTTTGTCATGTGTATTCTCCTTCAGGGTTCAAAACATAAAAAGAACGCGAAAACGCTCTTGAAAAACAGTTTACCATAATCTGAAAAAAACAAAACCCTTTTTTCTCAAAAAACTATGAAAAATCGTAAAAAAAAATGGATTCTGCATATAAGCAAAATCCATTTTTGGGTATATCAGTAATCGGATTATCCGATTTTTAACTTGAACTTTTGAATGTCCTTTTCGGTATCTACTTTTTCAATCTTTGCGCCAAGACACTGAAGTTTTTCGTCGAATTTCTCATATCCGCGCTGGATATACTTGATATCGGATACAACTGAAAAATCATCGGCTACCAATGCGGCAATCACAAGGGCAGCGCCGGCTCGGAGATCAGGAGCGGCAACATTCGCTCCGGTGAAGGATTCGACACCATCGATAATTGCGGTGTTGCCTTCCACACGGATATGAGCGCCCATTCTTGTAAGTTCCGCAACATATTTGAAACGATTTTCAAATATACTTTCGGTTACGATGCTTGTTCCGTTTGAAAGAGCCAGTGTAACAGCCATCTGTGGTTGCATATCAGTCGGAAATCCGGGATATGGAAGTGTCTTGATATTAGTAGACTTCAAACGTTTATCTGACATGACTCTTACAGAATCATCATATTC
The DNA here is from genome assembly GCA_020735665.1 of Lachnospiraceae bacterium GAM79. Taxonomy (NCBI): domain Bacteria; kingdom Bacillati; phylum Bacillota; class Clostridia; order Lachnospirales; family Lachnospiraceae; species Lachnospiraceae bacterium GAM79. Next base: position 2,266,223 of record CP085928.1, on the reverse strand, counting down.
AATAACGTGAGCACCAATCTCGTTCAACTTGGAGGTGATAGCTTCCAGATGCTTTGGAATGACATTCTTGATCAGAACATTTCCTTTTGTTGCAGCAGCAGCTACCATAAATGTACCGGCTTCAATCTGATCCGGAATGATGGAATAAGTAGTACCATGAAGTTCTTTAACACCACGGATACGGATGACATCAGTTCCTGCACCTTTGATATTTGCGCCCATACTGTTTAAGAAGTTGGCAACATCGACAATATGTGGTTCTTTTGCTGCGTTTTCAATGGTGGTTTTACCTTCAGCGAGAACTGCAGCCATCATAATATTGATCGTTGCACCAACGGATGCAACATCCATATAAATATGGCTTCCAATCAGTTCTTCGGCATAAGTGGAGATAGTTCCATTTGTAATATCAACCTGTGCACCAAGTGCTTCAAATCCTTTTATATGAAGATTGATCGGTCTGGCTCCGATATCGCAGCCGCCGGGTAATGCTACCTGAGAGCGCTTATATTTTCCAAGCAGTGCTCCTAACAGATAATAAGAAGCACGGATCTTACGAATAAATTCGTCATCTACACATAGATCGCTGTTCGGATTAATGGAGGCTCCGCAGATAGAAACTGTGTGCTCATCTATGTAACGGACTTTTGCGCCGATACCTTCGATCGCCTGCAGGAGAACCCGTGTATCTCGGACATTTGGTACATTTTCTATTATAACTTTCTGGTCGGTCATAACAGCAGCAGCAAGAATACCGAGTGCCGCATTTTTTGCACCTGCAATTGTTACCTCTCCTTCAAGAGGCTGACCGCCTTTGATCACATATTGTTCCATACTAATTGCACCTCTAAATATTAATCAGCATATTTAAAAAGTCTGGTTATCGTGCCGGTGAGTTTTTTCGATGCTTTACCGCACAGATAACTTCTAGATTATAGCATATTTTTGCAAAAAGTAAATAGTAAGTAAAATTATTTATCTGCTTCGCAGTAAATACAACGATAAATCCTGTGTGCTCTGTCGGTAAGCTTGAATATGTGCTGGATACCCTGTTCCGTTGAGGTAATACAACGTGGATTGGTACATTTCTTGATGCCTACCAGACGTTCCGGAAGTTCGATATTTTTCTTTTCTACCAGTTTTCCGTCGCGGATAATATTAACCGAGATATCCGGATCGATATAACCAAGGACATCAAGGTTGATGTCGATATCCTGATCTATTTTTAAGATATCCTTTTTACCCATTTTCTGGCTTTTGACATTTTTGATAATGGCTACGGAGCAGTCCAGCTTGTCGAGATGCAGGTCATTATAGATCTGGAGTGCCTTGCCTGCGGCAATGTGATCAAGTACGATACCGTTTTGAATACTGTCTATGTTCATCTGTTTGTACCTCCTATGCTAAACCAAGCAGTGTGGCAATTAATGCCATACGGACATATTTACCATTTAATACCTGACGGAAATAACATGCTCTTGGATCGTCATCTACTTCAACAGCAATCTCATTTACTCGTGGCAGCGGATGGAGGACACACATATCCGGACGGGCAAGTGCCATCTTGCTGTTATCCAGTATGTAAGTATCCTTTAATCGGATGTAATCTGCTTCGTTGAAGAAACGTTCTTTCTGTACTCTTGTCATATAGAGGATATCCAGTTCTCCGATCACATCCTCCATAGAAGAAACTTCCTTATAAGGTATATTATTCTTCTCGATCACTTCTGTGCGGATATAATCAGGAATTTTTAATTCATCCGGTGAAATAAGCACAAAACTGATATTTTCATAACGGGACATTGCTTTGATCAGAGAATGAACGGTACGTCCAAACATCAGATCTCCGCAGAAGCCGATCACAAGGTTGTCCAGTCTTCCTTTTTCACGTTTGATCGTTAAAAGATCAGCCAGTGTCTGTGTTGGGTGGTTATGTCCACCGTCACCTGCATTAATGATCGGTACATCGGATTTCATGGATGCAAGCATCGGAGCACCTTCCTTGAAATGGCGCATAGCTATGATATCTGCATAACAGCTTACAACCTTTACCGTATCACCAACGCTTTCACCCTTAGATGAGGATGATGAACTGGCAGAAGAAAAACCAAGTACATTACCGCCTAATTCCATCATGGCAGCTTCAAAACTTAAACGAGTTCTTGTACTTGGTTCAAAAAATAAAGTAGCGAGCTTCTTTCCTTTGCATAACTCACTGTATTTTTCCTTATGATCAATAATATCCTGAGCAAGATTTAAAATGTGATCAAGCTCTTCCATACTTAAATCCATTGGATCTATAAGATGCTTCATGGCAGCCTCCTTACAAATTTGCTATCCACGATTATAGCACCTGCCTGAATGGCATGCAACCGATTTTTCCGGTAAGACCATGGAATGTAGATAACCGCCTGGAGCATACATGTTATTTCGTAAGACACTTTCGTGCTATCCTCGGTGTAACGGCACATAAAATAGCAAAATACGCTGTCTAAGTGCCGACACGAGTAACTGAGACCTTAGCGAGGCTTTGCCGAGGTTAGTTCGAAGTTACACAGAGTGGATAGGCTTACTACATAACAGTATGCCACAGGCGGTTATTTACATTCCATGGTTTTATGAATTTAAGAGTGTGTACATTACGGCCTTTTCGGCATGACGGCGGTTTTCGGCCTCGTCAAGGATATGGTCGAGGTTCTTGTCTACGACATCCTGAGAGATCTCGAAGCCGACATGCATTGGCATATCGTGGAATACGATCGCTTTGCTGTCTTTTGTGAAGTCGCCGTTTAACTGGTAAGGCATCATTTTTGCAAGGGTTTCTTCCTTCTGCTTCTGGTAAGCAGGATTGTTAAAGAATTCCATATCTACCCATGTATCCGTGTAGAGAACATCCATCTTATTAGCATATTCTTTTGCTTCTTCCATAGACATAGAAGGATCGAGTTCGATGTAATGACCGCTTTTCTTTGCTTCTTCATAGAAATCAGGGCCGCAGGCTGTCTCATTTACAAGTGGGGTCAGTCCGTATAAAGTACCTTTCTTCATCTTGGAGAAGAATTCAACATGGGAGTTAAATACATTGTTCTTTGCACCGATGTACATCAGATTGACATCCAGAGTTCCAAACTTCTCAAGGATCGTGAGGGCATCTGCAAGGATCTGGCAAGGATGGTAGGAATTGTCGCAGCCGTTGATAAACGGAACAGTTGCATTCTTGCCAAATAATTCAACAGTTTCATTCTTGATCAGACGTGCCATGATGATATCAACATTACGGCAGACATATTTGATCTCGGAAACAGGTTCACCAAGTACAAAGTTGGAATCCTTCCATAACTGGTTGTAGTAGGTACCGCCTAGTTCAGTAATGCCGGTTGCAAATGAAAGGAAGGTTCTGGTTGATGTCTTTTCAAATAAAGTATAAAGTTTCTTACCTTTTAATGATTCGCTGTACTTCTCCGGATTCTTCTTCATATCCAGAGCAAGGTTCAGGATATCCATCAGCTCATCTGCTGTGAATTCCTTGAAGTTTAACATGTTTTTCATAACTGACACCTCTTCTTTAAAATAGTATGTATTCGTCACTGCTTCGCATATATGCATAAATTATACAGAAAAATTGCATATATTCATATAACATAAAATAGAGAAGCAGGGCATATTTATAATATTGTTATTGAAATAATAACGGAAAAACAAATTGTATCACGATATGTATTTTTTTTCAATTTTTTTGTATGCAATTGTTGGAATTTATTGGAATTTTGTCGGGATGAAGCAGAATAAGATACAAACTACGGAAGATTACGCAATAACATTGTCGAATGTGCAATATTTTTGTATAACTTCGTTGACAGTTGTTTATAAATATTTTATACTTTTTTTATTATGAAAGAGATGCGAAAGGCGCGTCGGCAAGGAGGAAAGTATGAAACAAAGAAGTATTGGCATGTGTATCTTATTGTCAATTGTCACCTGTGGTATCTATGGGCTTTATTGGTTTGTATGTATTACAGATGATACAAATGAGATGTCAGGCGAGAATGACTTGGCAGGTGGTGGAATGGCACTGCTGCTTACGATTGTTACCTGTAATATTTACGGATGGTACTGGGCATATAAGATGGGTGAAAAGGTCGATATCATCAAGAACAGAAACGGTATGCCATCAAGCAACAGCGGTATCCTGTTTGTAGTTCTTCAGTTCCTTGGACTTGGAATCATCAACTATGCATTAGCGCAGGATGCGGTTAACAAGTACAGCGGAACAACAGGATATAATCAGCCGTATAATGGTGGATATCAGAATCAGCAGTATGGAGCTTATAACCAGAATCAGCAGCCATATAACGGCGGTTACAACCAGAATCAGCAACCATATAACGGCGGTTACAACCAGAATCAGCAATATGGTGGTTACAATCAGGGCGGCAATAATCCATACAGCAATGGAAATGATAATAACAACCCATATAACGGACAGTAAGAAACATATATGAAAGAAAAGAAAAATCGTGTCCGAAAGATTATATATCGGGATGTCATTATCCTTTTAGCAGGAATCCTGTATGCGGCATTTGCCAGACTGACCGGTTTGGCGGTTCCCTGCATATTTCGAGTTCTGACCGGTTGGCAGTGCCCCGGTTGTGGGATAACCAGAGCGTGCCTGTCTTTATTAAAAGGAGAGATACGGACATCCTTTTCCTATAATCCGTTTTTGTACATTGCAGGACCATGTATCATATATCTGATAGTCAGGGGAGATTTGAACTATATAAAAAGAGATACATATCGGCTTGGTACAGTGGATACGGTTCTGATCTATATACTGATCGTAGCAGCGCTGATATTCGGCGTTGTGAGAAATCTATAAAAATAAAATGCCATATATCATCAGGCGAATTTGATGATACATGGCATTTTTTACTTGGCTTTTTCTTTATTTGCAAGGATAATGCCTACGCAGACAAGAACAAGTGCGACCAGACAGCGGATATTTAAGGCAGATGTTTCATGCAGAAGCAGAGCTGATAACAGTACGCCAAAGACCGGATTCGAGAAACCAAAGACGGCAATTCTTGATACCGGGTTGTGCGCTAACAGCAGACTCCATAATGTATAGGCGCAGGCCGAGATGAACGCCATATAGAGCAGAAGTAGGACAGCAGGAGCAGAGCCTCCCGCGATATGTCCGCCTCCGGCCAGACCGCAGAGGATCATCACGAAGCCGCCGACAAAGAATTGCCAGCCACTGAGCAGAACAGGATTCTCCTTATCGGAAAAATATTTGATGATAACTGAAGAGAAAGCATAAGCCACTGTTGATAACAGGATGAAGCCTTCTCCGGTGAGAGAGAAATGCGCGTCTACACCATTCCCCAGATTGATGATAACAACTCCGATAAATCCGATCAGACATCCAAGCATCTTTTTGGATGTAACCTTTTCCATTTTAAATAACAGACCCGATACAAGGATCGCCAGAAAGACGTTTGCCGCTTCAATGATCGCTGCCTTGCTTCCGGTCGTATTTGCCAGACCGACGTAAAAGAAGACATATTGCAGGATAGTCTGGAACAATGACAGGATAAAGATACGTTTGATCGTTGCCCCGCTATGTGGGATCAAAGGCTTTTTATATATGAAGCTGCAGATAAGGATAACCATAAGTCCGGCGAGCAGAAAACGGATGCCGGCGAACAGGATCTGGGATGCGGTATCATTTCCGCCGATCGCAAACATACGGTAGCCTATCTTGATGCAGGGAAACGCACTTCCCCATAAGGCACAGCAGATGAGTGCAAGTGTGATAACAACAGGTGTTTTCGTTAAAAAAAATTTCATGACAGAATAACCTCAATAATAAAAGTATAATTTTAAACAGTAACAGATGACGGCAGATCCGCAGATGTGTCGTGCGGTATTACATGATCGCACTGTTCGGACATACTATAGCACAAAAGAAATCCGAAAAAAAAGACATAATTTTATTTAGAGATGAAGGTTGCAAAAACTGTATAAAAACAAATGGAATCTGTTGACAATTTGCACAAAAAAGGCATATAATTTTTGTTATCTGGCCACATAAGATTGCCAGAAAAAATAGCGCAGACATTTCATTCGTGTTTGTAGTTTTATCAAGGAGGGTTTTTGAAATGGCAAAAAAACCGTATTATATTACAACCGCCATTGCATATGCATCAGGTAAACCTCATATAGGCAACACCTACGAGATCGTGTTGGCTGACAGCATTGCAAGGTACAAGAGATTCGCAGGATATGATGTAAGATTCCAGACCGGAACCGATGAGCATGGTCAGAAGATCGAGAACAAGGCTTTTGAGAACATGCAGACTCCAAAGGAATTCGTTGACGAGATTTCAGGCGAGATTAAGGATATCTGGGATCTGATGAACACATCTTACGACAAATTTATCAGAACAACAGATGCAGATCATGAGAGACAGGTTCAGAAGATTTTTAGGAAGCTGTACGATCAGGGTGACATATATAAGGGAGAATATGTAGGAAAATACTGTACTCCATGTGAATCTTTCTTTACAGATTCACAGCTTGTAGACGGCAAATGCCCGGACTGCGGAAGACCGGTACAGGAAGCAAAAGAGGAAGCATATTTCTTCAAACTCAGCAAATATCAGGACAGACTGATGAAGCACATTGAGCAGAATCCTGATTTTATTCAGCCGGAGTCCAGAAAGAACGAGATGATCAACAACTTCATCAAGCCGGGACTTCAGGATCTGTGTGTATCCAGAACATCCTTCAAGTGGGGCATCCCGGTTGATTTCGATGACAAGCATGTAATCTATGTATGGATCGATGCATTATCAAACTATATCACAGGTCTTGGATATGATGTAGACGGTAATAATGATGAATTATATAAGAAATACTGGCCGGCTGACTTACACCTGATCGGAAAGGATATCTTAAGATTCCATACGATCTACTGGCCGATCATGCTGATGGCACTTGGAGTACCGCTTCCAAAGCAGATCTTCGGACATCCATGGCTGATCCAGAATGACGGTAAGATGAGTAAGTCCAAGGGAAATGTAATGTATGCGGATGATATGGTCCGTCTGTTTGGTGTGGATGCAGTCCGTTTCTTCGTTCTGCATGAGATGCCATTTGAGAATGACGGAATCATTTCATGGGAGCTGGTTGTAGAAAGAATCAATTCCGAGCTTGCAAATACACTCGGAAATCTGGTAAATCGTACGATCTCCATGTCAAATAAATATTTTGGCGGCGTAGTTACGAATACCGGAGTAACAGAAGAAGTAGATGAAGATCTGAAGAATGTCGTATTAAACTGCCGTATCAAGGTCGCAGAATGCATGGATAAGTTAAAGGTTGCAGATGCGATCTCAGAGATTTTCACCTTATTCAAGAGATGCAACAAATATATCGATGAGACGATGCCTTGGGCACTTGCAAAAGATGAAACAAAGCAGGATCGTCTGAATACCGTATTATATAATCTGGTTGAGAGCATCGTGATCGGTGCGTCCCTTCTGGAGCCATATATGCCGGATACCTCTGTTAAGATCCTGAACCAGTTAAATGCTGCAAAGAGAAAGGTAACAGAGCTTGGAAGATTCGGACTTTACCCATCCGGAAACAAGGTAACAGAAACTCCTGAGATCCTGTTCGCAAGACTGGACGTAAAGGAAGTTATGGCAGAAGTTGCCAAGTTTGCACCTCCGGTAGAAGAAACTATCTACGAGAAAGCAAAGAAGCAGAAGGAAGAAAAAGAGAATTCCGAAGAAAAGAAGAAAATGAAACAGGCAGAAGCTAAGGTCGCTGCTTTGAATGCAGATCCTTCTGTATTAAATAAACAGCAGATCACCATTGAAGAATTCGAGAAAATGCAGCTGATGATCGGAGAGATCATTGCCTGCGAAGAAGTTCAGAATTCCAGAAAACTGTTATGTTCACAGGTAAAATTCGGTGAGAACAATGTAAAACAGATCGTTTCGGGAATCAAAGGCTTCTATACACCGGAGGAAATGGTTGGAAAGCGTGTTGTTGCGATCGTGAATCTGAAGCCATGTAAGCTTGCCGGAGTTGTATCGGAAGGTATGCTTTTATGCGCGGAAGATGCAGAAGGTAACCTGTCTCTGCTTACAACTGAGAAGGGCTTGCCGGGTGGTTCATTTATCAGCTAGTTTATAAAAGAAAGTCATAACGGATCACAGATGATATAGCAGAAGGTCAGCAGAATTTCCTGTTCCGCTTAGAGTAAAGCGTATGGAGCAAAAAAACGTTGTTCTGTGGTATATCGGCTGTGATCCGGTATGTGCTGCATAAAAAAATAAATCACAGGCTTACAGGTATGAAGTCGTTGATTTATTGGTAGGTCTATGATAGAATTTTAATGTCTGCTTATACAAGGAGACAGCAGATTTGGAAAGATTTAGAAATCTTAGCGCCATGTCCCTTTTATCCTGGCATTGAAGGACTGACAGATGCGGTGTAAACGTGGTTGGTCGGTACAGCCTGTTGAGAAGGGTAACGAGGATGGAGGTTATCGAAAATTCGGCGGATGCCTCTACGTAGAGTCCGGATGCGCACATGTATGTCAAATATGGGAGAAATCTCAAAACAAAACAGCATGACCGGATAATTGAATGATGCATTATAAGATAAGACTGTCGCGTTAAGAACGTGATACAGTTACTTAAAGAACAAACTGCATCATATGCCGAAAGGAGTTAATTGAATATATGTGTGGAATCATAGGTTTTACAGGAAGAAAGCCGGCGAAGGACATCCTGATCGATGGACTGGAACGGCTGGAGTACCGAGGCTATGATAGTGCGGGTATTGCACTTTTGAATGATGATGACACTTTGACGATCAGAAAAAAGGCAGGAAGGGTAAGCGAACTCAGAGAGTTATGCAAAGACGGAGAATATTCTTCAACCTGCGGTATCGGACACACGAGATGGGCAACACATGGTGGTGTTACAGATGCAAATGCGCATCCACATAGATGTGGAAATGTTGCATTGATCCATAATGGTATCATTGAGAATTACAGTGATATTATAAGAGAGTATGGTTTAGCAGATAAGCTTGTATCAGAGACCGACTCAGAAGTTGTGGCAGCCTTACTTGATACGTTGTATGAGGGTGATCCGATTACGGCGATTCGGAAAGCTGTAAAGATAATTGCAGGATCGTTTGCATTATGTATCATGTTTGCAGACAGACCCGGAATTATATACGCGGTGAGAAATGTCAGCCCGATGGTTGCGGCTCACAGTGAAGAAGGATCTATCATTGCATCCGATCTGACAGCCATTATTTCATTCTCAAAGGATTATTTTGTTGTGCCGGAATATCATATTCTGACAATGACAGAGGGTGGAATCAAGGTTGAGGACTTAAAGGGCAATGAAGTAAGACCACAGATGCTTGAGATTACATGGGATATCACAGCGGCTCAGAAAGGCGGATTTCCGCATTTCATGTTAAAGGAGATCTATGAGCAGCCGGAATCTCTGAGAAATACGATCACACCAAGAATTGTAAATTCACTTCCTGATTTTACAGAGGACGGAATTGATGATGAGGTGTTCAAAAATTGCGAAAACATTACAGTGATCGCATGCGGAACAGCGATGCATGCAGGAATTGTTGGCAAGGCAATGATCGAATCGGAGCTTCGTATACCGGTAAATGTTGAGATCGCATCGGAATTTCGATATAAAGAACCACTGATCAATGAGAAGACACTGGTTATCGTTACTTCCCAGTCTGGCGAGACGATCGACACTCTGGAGGCGATGCGGTTGGCAAAACGATGTGGTTCAAAGGTTATTTCGATTGTAAATGTAAAGGGTTCTACAATTGCAAGAGAAAGTGATTATGTGTTATACACACATGCCGGACCGGAGATTGCGGTAGCAAGCACAAAGGCATATTCGGTTCAGATGGCAGCAATGTATTTAATCGGTTGCAGACTTGGACTTGTAAAAGGTATTTATTCAGAAGATCGGGCAAAGGAATTTATCGGTAAATTACTTGGAACAATTCCGGTGATCGAAGAAACCCTGCTTCAGGCAGATGAGGTCAAGGCTGTCGCTAATTATATAAAAATGGCTCCGGATGCATTTTTTATCGGAAGGGGCATGGATTATACTCTTTCACTGGAGGGGGCTCTGAAGTTGAAGGAGATATCCTATGTTCATGCGGAGGCTTATGCGGCGGGTGAGTTAAAACATGGTACGATTGCTCTGATCACAGAGAATGTACCGGTTATCGCATTAGCGACTCAGCCGGCTGTTTACGAGAAGATGGTTTCAAATATAAGGGAAGTAAAAGCCAGGGGAGCATATGTTATTCTAATTAGTATGGGTGATGAAGTTACTGATACCCAGATATGTGATAAGCATATAAGAATACCTAAGCAGGATAGTTTATTTACAGTATTTGCAGCGGCTGTTATTTTGCAGTTGATCGCATATTACACATCGGATGCGAAAGGGCTGGATGTAGATAAACCACGTAATCTTGCCAAGTCTGTTACGGTAGAGTAAAGGGGACTTGAGTGGCTGGAGAATAATTGCGGAGGGTGTTATTATGAGCACAGAGAAGACCTATTTGTGCGACGAGTACAAATTATATTTTAAAATTGAAGATGATGTCCAGATCCTTCATAATGAAGTCGAGCTGTACAATACATCATTTGTAGGAAACAACAGCTTTTGTCATGAAGAGTATATTGATGGACAGAGAGCACTTACATATTCGATTCCGGCCATGATTACGATGAATCAGTTTATCACCAAGAAGATTCACAGAGATGAACTGGTAGATATCATGTTCAGTATAACAGACCAGCTGATGTATCTGAAGGCGAATGATATGCCACTGGGAAAGGTTATCCTGAATATTGGATACATGTATTTGAATCTGGAGGATATGAGTGTACAGCTTGTATTCCTTCCGATTGATAAACCGATGGAAAAATGCAATATGGAGAAGTTCGTCAGAGATCTGATCAACAAACTTGATTTTGCAAATAAAAAAGCATCAGATTGTGGATATGAACTGATCAAGTTTTTTGATCACAATCCATCATTTTATCTGTCAGAGTTCTATAAGTTTATCACAGATATGAAGAATGATAATAATGTTCATCCGGAAGATGAACAGCATTTTATTGTAAGACCGCAGATGGCAGAAGCTGTAGAAGAAAATACAGAAGCTCCGTTGCAGACAACTGTTGTATCAACTCCAAGCTTTAAGCTGGCGAAGGAAGTAAAAGATTATTCCGGCAGTGATATCGGATTCGATGATGACGAATCTGATGCAACATCAACGACAGTTCTTACAAATGCAACAAAGGGCAAACCGGGACCTGTGATCGTTAGAACCAGAACCGGTGAGCGTATCAAGATAGACAAGCCGATCTTCTGTATCGGTAAGTCGGCACAGGGTGTTGATTATCAGGTAACAGACAACAATTCCGTCAGCCGTCGTCATGCATATATCATCAACGTCAATGGCGTTTATTATCTGCGTGATAACAAATCAACCAATCACACCTACCTCGGCGGAAAGATCATCAACAGCGGCACAGACATGATGCTGATCGATGGCAGTAAATTCAAACTTGCAAACGAGGAATTCACATTCCGCGAGAAATAAACAAAATAAAAGTATCGCTTTATGATATCGAACAAATAAATGCTGGATATGATCATTTAAACAAAAGGGGCTTCGTCTTGTTTCTGACAGACGAAGCCTTTTTGTATAACTATTCTGTAAGTATTTTATCAGTAGGCAGAAAGACAACAGTGTGTAGTATGTATAGATAGAAAAAAGAACAATATCTTTCATGCAGCAGACTTTTTTACTCGGTATAACTTCGAACTAACCTCGGTGAGCCTCGCTAAGGTCTTAGTTACGAACGTCGGTCCTTAACGAACCACCATTAGGTGGAAGTTTAGTACCGCTATGTGAGAAATAGAACGAGAGTGTTCTGCGTAGTGAAAGGGTATTGTTCTTTTTTTAAGATAAAAATTGGTGCAGTTGTCGTTCACTCGTTTATTCTTCGGAAGTGTCGGTTTCCGTAGCGTCGGCGGTTTCGGTGGCGACCATCGCCTGATCGATCTCCGTGAGGCTGTCGGATGCGATACTGTAGTATTCGCCATCATCGTTGATAAGTGCTTTTACGACAACGGCATCTTTATATTCAGGATTCTCTGCATGAGAAGTGAGGATGGAGGCGATTCCGTTTGCAAACTTCTTATCGTATTCCTCTTTCTTAACATCGTTATATACGCCATTATTGACATCCTTGTTGAAATCCTCTATATATGACATGATCTCATCGTAGGATTGGTCTAAGACTGCGATCGGATAAATAGTTACATCCACATAATAATCGCCATTTTCTTTATAACTTTCAGAGACTTCATATTTTGCATTACTATAGATCGTAGTTGCAAGAGTCGTGAAAGTCTGGGTAACCTCGACAGACTTATTTGTATTCAGGTTGTAGTGCGAGATCAGCTGATTTGCCAGATTTGACAGACATTCCTGATACATAGCGAGTGCGTCGGTTTCATTTCCTTTGTTTTCTTTTATGTAGTTGGTGTAATCACCTTTGTAATTGACATCGAGAAGATTTTTCACATACGACTGGTATGCAGTAGCTTTCTTCTGACCACAGCCGGTAAGTGAGATAAGACCGATCACGATCATAAGAATGGCTGTCAGATAGTTTCTTGTACGTTTCATGTTGATAAAAATTCCTCCTAACAGTTCGATTTGTATTTTCTTCGTTCAATATAGCACAAAATATGTGCTTTGTAACTAAATTAAGAAAAAATAATTGTGCAAAACAATAAGGGTGTGTTATAATCATTTCAATTGATGTTTACAGAAAATGAGCATTTGCGCCGGAAAGCATGAGTATCACACACACATAGAAAGGGATGCCGGTAACAGATCCTGTTAAGACATCGGGCGCAGCTTAAATAATAGATTATTTTGGAGGGATTATCGTGGCAAAAGAGAACAAAGATAATTTTGATGAAACAGAAGTAAAGGCAGAGTCTACATTTAAGACTGTAACATTTGGTGGATATGATAAGAATTCGGTTGATTATTATATTGAGGAGTTAAAGGCTGACCATGAGAAGGAAGTTAATGAGTTAAAAGCAAATGTAAATAAGCTCAGCGAAGCTGTATTAAGCCTTAAGACCATGAGAGAAGTAAACCTGACAGAGTCGAATAAGACGATCGAAGGACTTAAGACTAAGAATTCCGAATATGAAAGCGAGATCGAATCCCTGAAAGAGCAGGTAAATGCTTATAAGCAGAAAGAATTCGAATCAGCAGGAAGATATGAGTCTATTTCAAGAACACTCTTAGAGGCAAGAGAGAGTGCGGATGCATTGATCGCCCAGACAAATAAAGAGTGTGAAGCTCAGCATGCAGAGATGACTGCAAAATGCGAAGCAATGGAGAAAGAGACAACAGATCGTTGCAATGCACTTGAAACAGAGACAAATGAAAAGTGCAAGCAGATGTATGATGAGACAGAAGCAACCTGTGCAAGTCTGAAGGAACAGGCTTACAGCGACAGTGAACGTACAAGAAATAAAGCACATGAAGCTGCCGAAGCATTAAGTGCAAAGACAGATTATGAGTGCAGAACTCAGAAAGAAAATGCTCAGAAGGAAGCTGAAGCTATCACGAATAAAGCAACCGGCGAAGCATATGTACTCAGAAAGAATGTAAAGAAAGAGTGCGATGCAGTCAGCAAGTATATGGGTGAGTTGCTTGCAGCCTTAGATGGTGTCGTAGACGCATGTTGTGTAACAAAGGATATTGCGGATAAGGCGTTTACAGGTCTAAAGAGTGAAGCAACATCGATGGTATCATCAGACGACGAGAAAGAAGAAACAGCTGCCGGCAGTGAAGACAGCAAGACAGAGGAATAATTTTAACAGCGATATTTTAAATACATGAAACTTTTCTATGGCTGACATGGAAAAGTTTTATGTGTCTATGGGGTTGCATAAGAGAAAAGAGGGATACATTTGGAGATAGGCAAAATCAGTAATTATTCAGATTTTCTGAGCCATATTGAATATCCCGCAGTTGTATTCTGCGAGGATGGAGAAGTTTTAAGTATCAACAATGCAGCGGTAAAACTGGTCGGTAATCAGATCGATTCGATTACGATGGCACCGGATAAGTTTATGTCCAGTGATGAGTTTTGGCCGATTTTAAATGAGAAAAAAACGATCATCTGGCATCGACTTCTGCTGAATATAAATAAGAAAAAAAGACTGGTTGTAAGCGGATTTGTCAATCAGTTTGAATATAATGGAAAAAAAGCATATATGGTGCTGTTTGAACTGCGTTCCGATGTAGCAATCGGAAGTATGAGTCTGGAACGTATTATTAACCATGCAGGCATTCTGGCACTGTATCTCTACAAGCCGGACAGCAGATGGCAGACTCGTTATGTAACAAAGAATATAACGGAATTCGGATATAAAGAAGGTGACTTTTACAGTGGAGCTGTAGGCATTCGCGATATTATAGTTAAGAATGACTATGATATCCTGATCGGGAATCTTTATAAGGCGGAGAATACCGGGCATACGGATTTTGAGATGAAGGTACGTTTTGTATCGGCAGAAAGTGCGATCACTACTATGATGCTGAACTGTCATATCGTAAAGTCGCCGGACGGAGGTGCCGATGGCATTGAACTACTATTTGTAAAAGAAAAAAAGCATTCCTATGATGGGGAAAAAGGTGAATATATATTATCTGTTATGAACAAGATCAAGAGTCTTGTGATGGTAAAATCCATTAGCAGAGGACACAGCATATTGAAATACATTACACCGAATGCCAGATTGCTTGGAATGAATGTAGATGCACTTATGGCTGGGAATAAATTGACAGAAGACTATGTTCATCCGCAGGATCGCGCAAGAGTTATTCAGAAAGCGAAGAATGTGTTAAAGAGTGGTGGATCTGATTATGAGGACGAGTATCGTATCGTAGATGATTATGGAAATGTCAGATGGGTTCGTTCCCAGAACAGTATCACACAGGCAGAGGATTCTTCTTATACGATCGAGTTCTTTATAACAGATATTACTGAGAACAAGAAGTTGCAGAACAGTGTAGAGGAAGCTAAGAAAGAGTATGAAGACAAGCTTTCTTACATTATGAACACGACTGTAGATGAGAATGAATATACGAGCGAGAGTATCGATAAAGACAAATGGAACAGTATTGTAAAAGCATTTGCAGGCTTAAGCGGACTGTATTCAACGGTTGTATCTCCGGCGGGTGATCAGCTTGTAGAACCGGCAGGACCGTCTCTGCATATGGGAAGCTTTTATGATCTTTTTGAGAAACCTCAGTATAAGAGCATCATTGTGAAGTTAAATGAGGTGATCCTCCAGAACAATGTTCCGGTCATTATGGAGATGGATGATGGTATAGATGGAAGTATTATCTGCGGTGCACCGGTTAAGATCGGAGAGAAACATATCGCAACCTGGATTCTGTGCGGATATGATACAGCAGATGTTGCAAAGATGAAGAAGGTATATAAGATCCAGTGGAATATGTGCAATATCTTCTCAGAATATGCATATAATGACAAGGTTCTGTCTAAAGAAGCAGAACGGAGCAAATCTGTTGAAATGTTGTTAGAGGAAAAGATCCAGAGACAGAAGATCCTGACAGAAGCACTCAGTTCCATGGACAGCGATGATAATAAGACAATCAGCAATATTTTGGAAAGAACCGGTGATTATCTGGGCATCGATGTTATGGCGATATACTCACTGAACGAAGATCAGGAGTATATGTGCAGCCATATCTGGTCAAGGGAAAAAAGCATGTCTGCGGAAGAATATGTGGAAGAATGGCAGAAGGGTAAGAAATTCTTTGCGCACAGTAAGGAAAGAACATATGACTGCATTGTAGCGGATAAGAACCATGACTTTAAGAATTTTCAGAGTAATATGGAACAGATCGGTGTAACAAGCTTTGTTGCACTCAGTATAGAGATCAATAATATTATCAGCGGATGTATCGTTATGGCGAATAACCATACGGATAAGATATGGTCAGAGGATGATATTGAATTCTCGAAGGACATTCGGAATGTCATTCAGGGTATCCTTGCCAGAATAGAAGGTGATGGTAATATCCGAATGGTAAATAAGCTTCTGGTAGATACTTATAATCATATCAAGATCGGCATCTTTATCCGTGATGAAGAGACGGGGGAGGTATTGTTCTCCAATCAGCCGTTAAATGATATGCTTGGATATGATTTTACAGGAAAAGACAGTAAGACGTTGATCCGTGATCTGAATGATACATTTAAGGGTGTGGCGACCGTACAGAAGCCGTTCCTTACTGAACGGAAAGAGGTAAGCTGGAGAAGCTATATAAGACAGTTCGACAAGATCATGGATTTATCCGAAGTCAGCATGAAATGGCTTGACGGAAGAAAGGCATCTCTTGTAATATTAAGGGATGTACAGGATTAACAGTAACCAGAAAGGGGACCAATCATGGCAAGTTCAGATATCGGTATAGATTTAGGTACCGCCAGTATATTGGTATATGTAAAAGGCAAGGGCGTTGTATTAAAAGAGCCGTCCGTAGTTGCCTATGACAGAGATACAAATAAAATAGTAGCGATCGGTGAAGAAGCCAGACTTATGCTTGGAAGAACACCGGGAAATATCGTAGCAATCCGCCCGCTTCGTCAGGGCGTTATATCGGACTACACAATAACAGAAAAGATGTTAAAGTATTTTGTTCAGAAAGCAGTAGGCAGAAGTTACTTTGGAAGACGACCTCGTATCAGTGTATGTGTGCCTTCACAGGTAACAGAGGTTGAGAAGAAAGCAGTAGAGGACGCAACTTACGCAGCAGGCGCAAGAGACGTGTCTATCATAGAAGAACCGGTGGCAGCAGCAATCGGAGCAGGAATTGATATCTACAGACCATGTGGCAACATGATCGTTGATATCGGTGGCGGAACTTCGGATATCGCGGTTATATCTCTGGGCGGTCCGGTTGTAAGTGCATCCATCAAGGTTGCCGGAGATGATTTTGATGAAGCAATCGTACGTTTTATGAGAAAAAAACACAATCTTCTGATCGGTGAGAGAACTGCAGAGGAGATCAAGATCAAGATCGGTACATGTTTTAGAAGACCTGAGAATATCACACTGGATATCCGCGGAAGAAATCTTGTAACCGGACTTCCGAAGACAGTTACCGTAACCTCAGATGAGACAGAAGAAGCACTCCGAGAACCTGCATCACAGGTATGTGAGGCTGTTCACTCCGTTCTGGAACGTACTCCGCCTGAACTGGCAGCAGATATTGCTGACAGAGGTATTGTATTAACCGGTGGAGGAGCTTTGCTTCATGGACTGGAGGAGCTTCTGGAAGAAAAGACAGGAATTACAACCATGACTGCCGAAGATCCGCTTCGTGCAGTTGCTATCGGAACAGGAAAATATATCGAATTACTCAACAGTAAGAAAGAGTAACGCAGGAGACTTGTTGTGATAAAAGAAGGTTATGTTGAAAAAGTTATCTATAAAAATGACGACAATGGCTACGCCGTTTTCACTGTAGAGGGTGAAGACGGCGAAGACATTTTTGTCGGAACCCTTCACGGTGTCAGTGAGGGAATCTATATATCTGCGGAAGGGGAATATGTCAATCATCCCCAGTATGATCTCCAATTCAAATTTAATTCTTATGAAATAAAAATGCCGGATGATATGATAAGTATAGAACGATATCTGGGTTCCGGTATCATAAAGGGTGTCGGTGAGGCACTGGCAAAACGTATCGTTAAAAAATTCAAGATGGATTCTCTGCGCATAATTGAAGAAGAACCGGAACGACTGGCGGAAGTTAAAGGTATCTCGGAACGAAAAGCAAGAGATATCGCTGTTTCTTATAATGAAAAGAAAGAGATGCAGGATGCGATTATTTTCCTGACCGGATATGGAATATCAATCAATCTGGCGGTAAAGATCTTCAATGAATATGGACAGGAGATGTATAAGATCATCCGGTCAAATCCGTATAAGATTGCAGAGGACATAAACGGTGTCGGATTTAAGACGGCAGATGAGATCGCGGAGCGAATGGGGATCAGCAGTGACTCGGATTTTCGTATCCGCGCTGCACTGTTATATACATTGTTAAATGCGAGCCAGCTCGGACATATGTATCTTCCGAAGCAGATGCTGGTGGCAAAGACCTATTCGCTCTTGGTTGATGACAATGTACCATATAATGAAGAACTGGAAGATGAGATCGGAAGCCAGATTATAGAACTTCAGATGACGGGTAAGGCGATCGTAAAGGAGCTTGCCGGAGATGTTACTGCTGTCTATGCGGCGGCAAATTATTATATTGAACTGAATTCGGCGAGGATACTGTCAGATATCGATCTTGATTTCACATCAGAGGATCGACCGTTGGATAAGATGCTTGCGCAAATCGAGGAAGCAGAGAAGATCACACTGGAAGAAAAACAAAAACTTGCGATCAAGAATGCGGTCAACAATGGTGTGGCAGTGATCACAGGTGGACCGGGTACCGGTAAAACAACAACGATCAATGCCATGATCAAGATGTTTGAGAAGCTGAATTTGGAACTGCTGCTTGCGGCACCGACCGGACGCGCGGCAAAGAGAATCACCGAGGCAACCGGATATACGGCACAGACGATCCATCGCCTGTTGGAGCTGTCCGGTGGCGGGATTGATGAAGAAGGCAACCGCTCTGCTTATACATTTGTAAGAAATTCAAATAATCCGTTAGAAGCGGATGTGATCATAATAGATGAGATGTCAATGGTAGACAGCAGTCTGTTCTACAGCCTGCTGCAAGCGATCATGCCGGGAACCAGGCTGGTACTGGTAGGAGATTCCAATCAGCTTCCATCGGTCGGACCGGGCAATGTATTAAAGGATATCATTCGTTCGGGGGTATTCTCTGTAACGGTGTTGGACAAGATATTCCGACAGGGTGAGAATAGTGACATTATTACGAATGCCCATTTGATCAATGCGGGAAAGCAACTCGAGATTAATAATAAGAGCAGAGATTTCTTCTATATTCCAAGACAGGGATCACAGGATATCATTGCGGAATTGAAGCATTTAATCTTAGACAGTTTGCCGGGCTTCTTTCAGGTTGACCCGATGAATATCCAGGTGCTTACTCCGATGCGTAAGTATGAGCTGGGTGTCGAGAATCTGAATAAACGATTGCAGGAGATCCTGAATCCTTCGAGCAGAAGCATACCGGAGAAAGAGAAAAATGATGTTGTATTCCGTAAGGGTGACAAGGTCATGCAGATCAAAAACAACTATAAGCTAGAGTGGAAGATCATGGATGCAAAGGACCGCTTTGTGAAGGAAGAGGGCGTAGGTGTATTTAACGGAGATGTTGGTTTTATAAAAGAAATCGATGAATTCGATCAGAAGATTGTTGTTGAATACGACGACGGAAGACTGGTAGATTACCTTTATTCCCAGCTTGATGAACTGGAACATGCTTATGCCATCACGATACATAAATCACAGGGAAGCGAATATCCGGTCGTAGTGATTCCACTTCTTACAGGACCGGCAAAGTTGTTGAACCGGAATCTGCTCTATACGGCAGTTACGAGAGCCAGAAAGGGTGTTGTGATCGTAGGCAATATCGGTCTGGTTAAGACAATGATCGATAATATCGACGAACAGAAGAGGTATACAACATTTGCTGAACGACTGGCAGAACTGGCATAAATTCAGAGTTATAAAGGGGGATAAAATATGCGGGAACAGAATATGTGGAACCGGACGCTTATGGATCTTGTATTTCCAAGGAGATGTCCGATCTGTGATGCAGTTATGGCATATGGCGAACAGGGCATCTGTAACCGGCATAAGACGCTGCCATATGTGACCGGACCGGTCTGTATGAAATGCGGGAAGGAGCTTTCGGAAGCTGAACAGGAATATTGTGAAGACTGCAGGCGACACACCAGAAGCTTCGAGCGGGCATATCCGGTCTTTCGTTATGAGGAGCCGGTTGCATCCAGTGTGCTTGCTATTAAATATCATAATAAACGGGAATATGTGGATTATTATGGCAACCTTCTGGCAGAACGTCTCAGAAAAGCAGGGGTTGCAGACCGGATACAGATTATTCTTCCGGTGCCGATACATAAGCGCAGAAGAAAGAAACGTGGCTATAATCAGGCTGAGCTTTTGGCCGAGGTGGTAGGACGACAGCTTCATCTTCCGGTAGATAAGACGCATTTGCTCCGGGTATCAGAGACAGCACCGCAGAAGGAATTATCTCCGCTTGAACGCGCTAATAATATTAAACAGGCATTAGAAGTTAAGATGCTTCCGGCGGAATGGAAGACAGTGTTATTAATAGATGATATCTATACGACAGGGGCAACGGTGCAGGCATGTACAGAAGCCTTGCAGGAGGCCGGAGCGGAACAGATCTACGTCGGTGTGATATGCGTAGGAGAAGGCCGATGAGAGGACTTGGCTTATAGTCGGTTCTGTGATAGAATAAATGATATCTGCGGATATTTAAAAGAATCGGCAGGAGAAATATACAGAAATGGAAAAGGCGTATCAGCCGGGGTGAGAGATGAGATTTCGTCCGTGTATTGATATACATAATGGAAAAGTAAAACAGATCGTTGGCAGCAGCCTTCAGGATGAAGGCAATACTGCGAAGGAGAATTTTGTATCTGAGTATGACGGGGCTGCATTTGCAAGGATGTATAAGGCTGCCGGGCTACATGGTGGACATATCATTTTATTGAATCCTGCGGGGAGCGGGTACTACGAAGCGGACTGCCATCAGGCAGAGCTGGCGCTTACGGAATATCCGGGAGGGCTGCAGATCGGCGGCGGAATCAATGCCGAGAATGCCGGACGGTTTCTTGATATGGGAGCATCCCATGTGATCGTCACATCCTATGTCTTTAAGAATGGTGAGATCAACTACGATAATCTGACTGCGATCAGACGGGCAGTCGGAAAGGAACATTTGGTGTTGGATTTAAGCTGTAGAAAACGCGAGGACGGATACTACATTGTGACAGATCGCTGGCAGAAGTTTACAAATGTGAAGATAACAACAGATACATTGGACATGCTTTCCGATTATTGTGATGAATATCTGATCCATGCTGTAGATGTGGAAGGTAAGGCATCCGGTATAGAGATGCATATCGCAAAGCTTCTTGGAGATTGGGGCAGAATGCCTGTAACTTATGCAGGTGGTATTGCATCATTTGATGATCTGGATAAGCTCCGTGTGTTGGGGAAGAGCCGAATTGATTTTACGATAGGCAGTGCACTTGATATTTTTGGAGGCCATATGAAGTATCAGGATGTTTTGCAGTATTCAGATCAGTAATGAAGTGTTGAATGAACACAGAGTTATATGTACAGTTGAGAAGGAAGGTACATAGCAATATAGAAAACATGGAGGGACAATAAGACATGAGAAAAATGAAGAAGGTTGCAGTCATGTGCCTGACAGCAGCGATGACGATGTCGTTGCTTGCAGGCTGTGGCGGAGCAAAGAAGGATACCGATGGTTCGACTTCTGAGACAGAAGTGACAACAGAGGTATCAACCGAAGAAGAGACAACCGAAGCTACGACCGAAGAAGCAACAACAGAGGAGGAACTCGGGGTGTCAGACGGCGATAAGGTGATCAATATCAACTTTGATGATAAAGATACCGATGGTTTCCATACTTATACAAATGGTGGAAATGAAGAAATGACCAATGAAGATGGAGAACTTCGTATCAATATTAAGAAGACGGGAAGCGTAGACTATGCGAACCAGATCTATTATGATGGATTCCGTCTGTATCAGGGTTGTGTCTATGAATATTCCTTCGATGTCCGTTCTGATCTGGAACGTACGATCGAATGGAGATTACAGATCAATGGTGGAGATTATCATGCATACACCAGTGATGTGATCACGATCGGACCGGAGACACAGCATATCACAGCACAGTTTAAGATGGAGGAGGATTCCGATCCTGCACCAAGACTTTGCTTCAACATGGGAAAACAGGAAGGTATGACCGGAGATGAAGCAGAGCATAATATTTATTTTGATAATATTTTATTAGAGGCAGTTGACGCTTCCGGCGCACAGCAGGTAGAAGCAACACCTGATCCTATGGCTATCAATGTGAACCAGGTGGGCTACATGACCGGTGACTCCAAGGTCGCTACCGTGATCGGAAAAAATGCGAAATCATTTGAAGTAATTGATGTGGCATCAGGAAAATCTGTATATTCAGCAGATCTGCCGGAAGAAGCTACCTACGATCCACCATCAGAGATGTTCTGTAAGCAGGCGGATTTCTCATCCGTAAAGGATGCAGGAACCTATAAGATCAAGACAGATGATGGAGAAGAATCAGTGGAATTCAAGATCGGTGACGACATTTACGGAGATCTGTATAAGGATGTCGTGCTGATGCTTTATAATCAGCGTTGCGGTGTGGAGCTTGATAGCAGCATTGCAGGTGAATTTGCACATCCTGCCTGCCATACAGGTGAAGCGGTTGTATACGGAACAGATAAGAAGATCGATGTAACAGGCGGCTGGCATGATGCCGGTGATTATGGACGCTATGTTGTATCAGGTGCAAAGACAGTACAGGATCTGTTCTTAACATATGAAGACAATGGATATAAGGCAGATGACATCGGTATTCCGGAGAGCGGAAACGGTGTGCCGGATGTCTTAGATGAAGCAAGATTTGAGCTGGATTGGTTGCTCAAGATGCAGGATGCAAATGGTGGTGTATATCACAAGGTAACCTGTGATGTATTCCCTGAGACAGTTATGCCGGAAGAAGAAACCGCACAGCTGATCGCATGTCCGGTTTCAAATACAGCGACCGGAGATTTTGCGGCTGTTATGGCAAAGGCTTCAGTTCTTTATAAAGATTACGATGCGGATTTTGCAGCAAAATGTCTGGATGCATCAAAGAAGGCATATGAATACCTGAGCGGTAATATGGATGCTTACGGATTCTCAAATCCGGACGATATCGTAACAGGTGAATATCCGGATACGATCTTCCGTGATGAGACGATCTGGGCAGCGGTAGAATTATATGCAGCAACCGGAGATGCTTCCTATAAGAAGGCTGCCGATGCGATCATTGAGGGTAGCGATATCGTAAACTATGGA
Source organism: Lachnospiraceae bacterium GAM79 (assembly GCA_020735665.1). Lineage (NCBI taxonomy): Bacteria > Bacillati > Bacillota > Clostridia > Lachnospirales > Lachnospiraceae > Lachnospiraceae bacterium GAM79. Next base: position 2,242,911 of record CP085928.1, on the reverse strand, counting down.
CTTGGATGGGCAGATGTCGGATATTACGCTCTGTATGACTACATCAAATATGACGGCGGTTCTGCCAAGGCAAACGAATTGTTCTTCAATGAAGTAGATAAGACCGTAGATCAGATTAAAGACAACGGTTTCGGTGTATGGGTATCACCAACCAAGACATTTGCATGGGGAAGCAATATGAATATTGCAAATAAAGGAATGTTACTTCTGATGGCAAATAAGCTTAAGCCAAATGCAGATTATGTAAAATATGCTTCATACCAAAGAGACTATCTGCTTGGAAGAAATGCAGTTGGCTACTGTTATGTAACAGGCTATGGTACAAGAACTCCGCTTCATCCGCACCACAGACCATCTCAGGTATTAGAGGTAGCAATGCCGGGTATGTTAGTAGGTGGCGCAGACAGTAATCTGGAAGATCCATATGCAAAGGCTGTTCTTCTGGGCAAAGCACCGGAGAGCAGATATGCAGACAATGCGCAGTCATTCTCCTGTAATGAGGTGACGATCTATTGGAATTCTCCGATGATCTATCTGATGTCAGGACTTGGCAACACGAAATAAACACACAAAATAACACACACATAAATAGCACAGCCGATCGGGATAACTGTTCGGCTGTAGCTGGTATAAGAGAGTTTTCATTATGGACAAAATAAAGAAGTTATTAAAAAAAGAAATTGTCAGATATGTAATAGCAGGTGGGGCAACTACGGTTGTAAATATTGTATCTTTTTATCTGCTGCGTCTGTTTACCGATTTGTCAAGAAGCGTAGCGAATATCATAGCTATATCACTGGCGATTTTATTCGCATTCTTTGCAAATAAGTTTTTTGTGTTCACAGAGAGCAGTAAAAAAGATGCAGGAACGCTGATACGGGAATTTATCTCCTTTGTCGGAACGAGGCTTCTTGCGATGCTGGTTGAAGTTGTCGGCACGAATCTGTTATGTGATTCGTTCCGCTACAATGAATTTATATCGAAGATCATTGTTCAGTTCTTTGTAGTCATAATCAATTATGTATTCGGTAAGTGCTTTGTCTTTAAGAAAGAAAAAACGTCAATCCGGATATTTATGAGAAGAAATTATCTTATCCTGCTTGCGGGAGTGATTCCTGCGTGCTTCCTTTTAGGGGTATGGATCGCGGAAAAGATCGGACCGTTTGGAGGAAACAGTCTGACTATGGTAGACAGTCTTCATCAGTATCTTCCGTTTTTCTCAGATTATTATGACAAGTTAAAGAATGAAGGCAGTCTGTTCTATACATGGGATATCGGACTTGGAAGTAATATGTTGGCGATCATCGCATATTATATTGCATGTCCGATCAATTTCCTTGTTGTATTATTCAAAAGAGAACATATCTATATAGCAATGAGTTTGTTCATCGGAATCAAGATCGTACTTTCCGGTATGTCATTTGCATATTATATGCGTGAGAAATGCAGGAATTATAAGACATATGATGCTGCGATCCTGATCTTCTCAACGGCATATGCGATCAGTAATTATGTGATCGGATATTCATGGAATCTGATGTGGATGGACTGTATCATGATCCTTCCGCTCATCATGGCAGGCTTTGAGCGTATGACAGAGAGTGGGGATTATAAGCTCTATGTTCTGTCTTTGTTCTATGCGCTGATGTGTAACTATTATATGAGTTTTATGATCTGTATCTTCCTCGTTATGGTCTTTCTGCTGACAAACCATAAGAGTGTGAAGAGATTCTTTACCGATGGCTTCCGATTTGCCGGATGCTCTCTGCTGGCAGCGGGTATGTCGGCATTTCTGTTGATCCCGGCATATCTGGGATTGAATACAACAGCGTCGGCGACCAGAGTATTTCCGAAATGGGAATGGTATGGAAGTATATGGGATCAGATCAAACAGCTGTTTTATCTGACGAAGCCGATCAAGAACCAGCAGTTTGACGGCGGCCTGAACATTTATTGCGGAACGATCTGTTTTGTTCTGGTATTTGTCTATCTGTTTAACCGGAACATTAAGCTGTGGGATAAGATAAAGAATGTGATCATTCTGGTAGTGATCTTTGCAAGCTTTAATAATAAGCTGTTGAATTATATCTGGCATGGCTTTCATGATCAGTACGGAATTCCGAACCGATTCTCATTCCTGTTCATTTTCCTGATGCTTGCCATGTGCTGTGAGGTGCTTCTGCTTCTGGATAAGAAAGATACCTTTGCGGTACTTCTGGCTGTAGCGTTTGGATATGGTTTCCTGATCTTATCCTATAAGAAGTGTACGATTGAGCGTCAGACCCTGATCTGGACTGAGATATTCCTGACGGTATATGCATTGTTAATACTGGCATTTACCCTGACAAAGGGAGTCTGGCGGAAGCTTGTCATATATGTACTGACCATAGCCTGTCTGGTAGAGACGGTCACAAATGGAATTAAGGGATATGACAGCAACGGATATGTCGATATCAGCCAGTATTTTGGCATGGAATCATCGATGAATCAGGCGATCGATACACTGGACTGTAAGGATAAGGCATATAGGGTAGAGCTGATGAATACAAAGATCGTAGATGAGCCTACTTATTATAATCTTAAGAGCGTCTGTCTGTTCGGATCGACAGTGTCCGCTGATCTGGTTGATATGATGCATGACCTTGGATATTACACAGGCGCAAATGAATTCCTGTTCGACGGCGGTAACACCTTATCCAATTCATTACTGCGTGTGCGTTATCTGTTACAGAGAGAGGGCGAATATAATTATTTTGATGTCAACTATGTAACAGATGTAGATGGAGTGAACATATATGAAAATCCATATGCGTTAAGTCTTGGCTACATGGTAAATAATGACCTGTTAGATTATGATGGTACGATCGGTAACATGTTCGATACCTTAAATCAGTTCGTGAAGCTGTCAACCGGTGTGCCGGGTGTATTCTCACAGTTATATCCGGAAGTAACGATGTACAGTGATAACTGCGAGCTGTCACATGATAGTGATACCAGTGAGTATTATTCCTATACAAGAACGGACAACAGTAAGTGCGATTTCCAGCTGAGCTTTGATGTGACGGACGAGTCTGCAGATATCTATATTCTGGCAAACAGCTCCGGTATCAATAAGGTAAGGATCTATGTAGACGGAGAGGAACAGAATTATGAGAGACTTCAGAACCAGACTTACCATGTCGGACATCTGGTTCAGGGACAGACCGTAACGGTTGAGTATTGTTTTCAGAGTTCACAGGCGAACAGCGGAAGTGCCAGATTGGTCGTATCTTCCTTTAACTGGGATTCCTTCTTACAGGCATATGATATATTAAGTGCTCAGCAGATGCTGGTTGGTAAAATGGAAGATGGTTATGTGAAAGGATATATGACGATCGACTATCCGGGACTGCTGTTTACATCCATCCCGTATGATAAGGGTTGGACAGCTTATGTAGATGGCAAGAAGTATGAGATCGATACGGTAGGAAATGCTTTCATAGCCTTGAAGCTTGCGGCCGGAGAGCATGTGATCGAGTTCAGGTATTTCCCACCGGGCTTGAAGCTTGGACTGATTCTTACATTTGCATGCTGGATCTTGTTCGGATTCTTATGCGGAAGAACACAGCTTCAGAATCGCCTGGAAGGTGCGGCATCCGGCAAGCGGAGACGCAGAAGTCGGTCAGGTGAAATCTCCGATGTAGAGCCATCAGATATAATAGAGGTATCAAAGGATGATGAGAGGCTTCCGGAGTCTGTACGGAATGAAGCTGAACCGCCGACAGATGATGATTATTACAAGCATGTAGATGAGATCCTTAAGGATGTATTTGACGATGACAAGAAGTAGAAATCGGGAATCTGAGCATCTGCAAGGCGACCATTTGAAGGCTGTAGATAGGATGTATAACATAGATAAAAAATGAGTGGCGTACATCCGGTAAATTTGTTTATATCTGACATATTATAAAAAGAAACAGAATAATGTTGTTAGTTATATATAGTAAAAAATATCAAAAAAGGCCTATAGATTTTATGAAAAATCTATAGGTTTTTTTATCATCTCGTTGACCTTAACATTCATTTATAATATAATAACATGTGGAGTCAAAGTATTAGATTCAAAAAAGTAGAAATAGAGGTGCATCAATGGAGAAAATTAAGGAGTTGGGTTGGAAACCGGTCGCAGCAGCCGGTGCGGTACTTGGTCTTCTGGCTGGTATCTTAGGTGTTGCAGGGGTAGGAGCGGGTGCTCTGATCGTTGGAATACTTGCTGCGATTGTAACATTTGGAGGCTTGTTTATCGTCTGCGGTGACAGTGCCGGAGGCAATGGTGGAAAGGGAGATAAATATAAGAAATTATTTATGAACCTGCCAATCGGATTTGCGCAGGCAAAGATCATAGAAGATCCTGTAAACGGAACCAGTTATCAGATCGTAGATGCAAACGAGATCTTTGGCGAGTACTTCAAACTTGATGTCAGTGATTACACCGGCAAGAACCTGAAGGAGAGCAAGATTGAAGTTCTTCAGGATATCAATGCATGGTTCACGGCATATAATAACTCCGGAACAAAAGAAGGAGATCTGATGGATGTCGAGATCACGATGGAATCCCTTCAGAAGGTATTCAATACCGTAATGTATAAGTCAGAAGCAGATTACATTAACATGGTCGTTATCGATATCACAGATCAGAAAGATACAGAGAACAAATTGTCCAAGGCAATTGTTGATGCGAATGCAGCCTATAAGACACAGGCTGAGTTCCTTGCAAATATGAGCCATGAGATCCGTACACCTATCAATGGTATTCTGGGTATGCTCCAGCTTACATTGATGGCAGATGATCTTCAGGCAGATTACAGAGATAATCTTGTAACCGCAAAGAACTGTGCGGATACATTGCTCCGACTGATCAATGATATTCTTGATATCAGTAAACTGGAAGCAGGAAAATATAAGATCAAAGAAGAAACATTTGATATCAAGCAGGCGATCGAGGAGACGGTTGCTGCACAGGTACCACTTGCAAATAATAAGGGGTTACAGCTCGACTGTTCATTTGGAAACAATATTCCAAAGCTGGTAAAGGGCGATGGACAGAGAATTCAGCAGGTATTAAACTGTCTGTTATCAAACGCGATCAAGTTCACCTCTGAAGGAAGTGTCCGTGTTAAGATCGCATCCATGGATATGGAAGGGGAAAATAAAGTTAAGATCCGTATGGCGGTTGCAGATACCGGAATCGGTATTTCAGAAGCAAACATGAGCAAGCTGTTCATCCGTTTCAGTCAGGTTGATTCTTCTGATACAAGAAGATACGGCGGATCAGGACTTGGACTTGTAATCACAAAGCAGATCGTTGAACTGATGGGTGGTAACATTCAGGTTCAGAGTAAAGAAGATATTGGTTCTACTTTCATCGTAGAAGTACCTATGAAGGTTGTAAAGGCATCTGATGATGCATTAGAAGAGGTTGAAAAGGAAGAAGAACCGGCAGTATTCTCAATCAATGCACACAGCAAAGCAAGAATCCTTGTAGCAGAGGATGAACCGGTTAATCAGCAGGTAATCGGTAAGCTGCTTGGTATGGCAGGCTTCTCTTATGATATTGCAGAGAATGGTCAGAAAGCAGTTGAACTCTTCAAGCAGAAGATCTACGATGCCGCTTTATTCGATGTACAGATGCCTGTTATGGATGGTATCGCAGCTACGCAGGAGATCCGTGAGATCGAGCAGAAGGAAAAGAGAAAGAGACTTCCAATTATCGCAGTAACGGCGAGAGCGATGTTCGGCGATAAGGAACGAATCCTTGAGAATAAACTGGACGATTACATAGCTAAGCCATACAATCTGAATGATGTTGTTGAGACATTAAATAAATATATTGATGATTAACGTAAGGGGGTCATTTGAAAATGGCAGGTAATTTTTTTCAGAATGCATTTGAAAAGACAAAGTCATTAGCCAATCAGGCAGTTGACAGTACAAAATGTGCTGCACAGAAGACGAAGATAAAAGGTAAGATCTCATCTGAGAATTCAAATCTTGACAGAATCTATACAGAGATCGGAAGATATTATTACAATCTGAATAAGGAAGAAGCACCGGAGGAGATCAAGCATCTGTTCGACAGCGCTGCAAAGGGCCTGGAGAATATCGCAGCTCTGGAGAAAGAGTACAGAGAAGTAGAGGAACAGGAACACCGTATTATGAACAGTGGCAACCAGTATCAGCAGACGCCACCACAGGGTATGTATAATCAGCAGATGAACGGAATGCCGCCACAGGGTATGTACAATCCACAGATGAACGGAATGCCACCACAGGGTATGTATAATCCGCATATGAATGGAATGCCACCACAGGGCATGTATAATCAGCAGATGAATGGAATGCCACCACAGGGCATGGCACCGCAGATGAACGGAATGCCACCACAGGGTATGTATAATCCGCAGATGAACGGAATGCCACCACAGGGCATGGCACCACAGATGAACGGAATGCCGCCACAGGGTATGGCGCCACAGATGAATGGAATGCCACCACAGGGTATGGCACCACAGACGAATGAGATGCCACCGCAGCAGAATGTCGCACCTGCACCACAGGCAGAGCCTGTACAGGAATCTGCACCGGCAGCTGCACCTACATCCCAGCCGGAAGCAGTTCCACAGAACGAAGAAAATGTTTAAATAAAAAACAGACATAAAAATACAGTCCCCATATAGCCAGGTTAGTTATATGGGGGCTGTGTTCGTTAATTTGTTGTTTCTGTTGTTGAGTCTTCCGTTGGTAATACTGCATCTCCGGGAGGATTTCCATCTTCCCATTCACAATCCGGAAGCTCCCCAATTACTGTTTCGGTATAAGCAAGCTGAGATTCATTCGCCATGCGGTATATATTATATTCATAACAAAGCCCTGCAAAGAGGAGAGTTAAGATCGCGATCATTAAGAGAACCAATGTAGATCTGATATAAGCAGAGGTTGAAAGATCTTTTTGCAGGGTCTCTCCATCCTTTGATGTAAGATAAGTGATCACTTGATCTTTGGGCTCTCCAAATTCTTGTTTTAATGTAGTTAAAGTGATAACAGCACCTGTCTCGGCATATTCCTCTATCGTAGAACGGATATCTGAAAGAAATTGTCGCTCCATTTTACGATACACAGGAAGTGTTCGTTTTATATCATGTAAATAACGCTTAACTGCATGTTGTTCCTGCTTATTCATGGATTTCCTCATCTCCTGTATAGTTTAAAATATTATTGATCGCCTCGTGTGTTTCCCGGTAATCTTTTAACAGAAGCTCTAAACGCTTTTTACCCGAAGCTTCCAGATGATAGTATACACGCATTAGACGTTTCCCGGCAGGCATCTTATAATCAGAGATCAAGCCTGCATCAATTAATTTGTATAGTGCCGGATACAGTGATCCTACAGGTATATCCATGACACCATTTGTCTGTTCTTTTAAAATCTGAGTTAATTCATATCCATAATAGTCTCTCAGACTTAACAGATACAGAACCATAAGTTCAACAGATCCCCTCCTGAAATTACTTTTGTTGTTGTCCATAGCAACACCTCGCTTATATTTGAATCTATTAATTCTTAAGGTTATGTGTTCCGAATATAGACTTATAGATTCCTAATATATTATAACATAGGATTTTTATAAGTAAAGTATTATATGATATAAAAGTTAAACTTATATATAGAAATACTTTATTTAGAAAAGCTAAAATATTGTTGACAAAGGGATAATGCAGAGTTAATATAGTGCGTGTAATGATACAGGGATTTATGAGCATGCAATTATATTATCTATCTGGTTACAGATTGGTAAGTCAAAAGAAGTGTACAATTTTAAGAATCATTGTGAAGACTTGTCAATAGTATTTAAATGAAGGAGGGAGGATAACGAAAAGCAAATTTTTTGGTAATGGGTATAGTAATATTCGTTAGACATAGAAAAATATTCAAAAAAATGTTTCAGATAAAAGAGGTAAAAACGAATAGTAATGAATTACAATACTAAAGAAAGGGGTATATGATAATTAATTTAAAATTATCATACAGTGTAAAATGAAATATAATTTAAAAGGTTTAATAACAATATTACTTGTAGTAATTCTTTTGTTTAATGTTACTGGTATAGTAAAGGCAGAAACGACAACTGATAAGAATACAATAGACTATCCATATACTATATTTGCGGAATCTGATGAGAACGGTGCTATTACAATTAATGCAGATAATTTTTGCATAAATGGCAATATAGCCACGAATGGCACAATTGTTTCTAGTGGCAATATGAATATTAATGGAAGTAAAAAAGAAAATGTTAATGAGAATGTAATTTATATTTTTGATAAAATTGAATCGCAATATTTTACTAATTGTAAAATTGAGAAATATACCGATGATTATATGGTTAAAGATCAAAATATAGATATTAACACACCTGTGGAGGTAAAGGGAGATATTACTCTTAGTGGAAATGTAAACATTAATGCGCCAATTAAAGCTTATAGGGATATTTCACTGCAGGGTGAAGTGAAAAATTCAAATGATTCTATAATTTATTCAAAATATGGAGATATTGTTATTGATAGTTTAAATGTAAATTTAAATGGATTAATTTATGCTCCGTTTGGTAATGTTGAGATTAAGGCTCAAAATCTTAATCTTAATAATATTGTTATTATTGCAAATAGTATAACATTTGAATGTTCAAGTATAAACGCTAATTATAATAAAAAAATAGCAAATTTTGTGGGGGTTAATTCAGAGAATTTTGTTATTCCATATGAAGATTATATTTATTTTTTGAAATCACGTAGTGATTTATATGATAACACAGAATGCGGTGATATTGATGTTGATAAGTTTATTCAATTAAGTGATGATATAAGCGAGTATGCAAATGTAGATATAGAATATGATGGAATGCAGGTGAAGAAATATATTACAGATTTGGATGAAATATATGGTGATAGCATTACATCCCTAACTGGTTTTAGCTATGAAGAAATTGCTAAAAAAGTACTTTCTATGCAATATGGAGTTGATAAGGGTCAAGTTGTATTGGGAAAATCTATAAATCTTTTAGATGCGAATAATATAAACACATATAAGGGCTTTAACTATGTTATAGAAGGAAATAAAGGCTATATTACAGTTGCAACACATTCAAAGGAAGCTTTAATCAAAGATGTTGTTGAGGGAGAAATTTTACCAGAAAAATATGGTGATTTATATTATTTATCATCTGGTGAATTATATTATAAAAATATAGATTATTATACATTAGATGGTGTGTGTATAGATAAAGATGAATTTTCTGAATTTTTAAGAGAAAGGAAAGAACAGTATTACAATCTTACTTTGAATTTGCTTGCTGACTTAGAGACAGAATGTGTTTATCAGTTAAATAATCTTATATATGTTGATAATTATAACTATGATGATATGTTATTGCAAAAAAGATATGATGGACAATCTGGTTCGGGATATGGTGGTATCGATAACTGTGCCAAATATTTGAAAGATAGATATGGCGGAACTATAACTAAAACATCTTCAAAATCTTTAACAATGGCAACTTTTTCACAAAGTAGTCTTGATAATGGTTCTAATTGCTCTTTAGCAGCAATAACTAGAGTGTTATATTATTATAACAAAAATGGATATACCAAAATAAGTAATGATTATAAAACTATATATAGTAAGGTTAAAAAAATTGCAAAAAAATATGGATATACATCTCGTGATGGAATTTCAGCAACAAAAATAAATAATGTCGTTAATGATGTACTTAAAGATTATGGATATAGTAAAAGTAATTGTAAAGGAATATATGTATGGAATTTTAAAAATCAGGTAAAGAAAGAAATTGATAATAATAGACCAGTAATTATGAATATAGCTAGAGGGTATTATGGTAATCACACAGTAACGGTATGTGGTTATGCAATATATAAAAGAAGTTCAAAAAAATCTAAAATCAGTTCAAATAAAACCTATAATATGATACAGGTTTATGATGGTTGGACAACATACAAAAGATTTATTGATTATTCAGCATTTGCTTATGACTTAGTAACATCAGGATTCGGTTCTTTTAATACCGTAACAATGAAAAAGTAAGGGAAAAATTATGTGGAGTTTTCATTTATTAATTATAGTGTTTATAATAATATTGATTATCACTATGGTTATGTTTTTAATAAAAAAGAAATCTGTGGGTTTAATTATGTTGATAGCAATATTAATTTTGTGTGGAGCGGGAGTAGTACTTTATAATACGGTTTTTTACAATAATTCGAAATATATTACAATTACAAATAAAAACAATAAAGAATTTACTATAAATATAAAAAACCATTTGTTGCAATATGAATACACATATGCCCAATTCAGTAGTGACGTATCTTTTGATATTCTTCAAAAAGAGTTAAAATCACATTATAATAATGCGTATTATGATGATACATTAGATCAGTATGTATTTATAGAAGATAATGTGATATATACCATTAAATATTATGAACATTCTAAGTTTTTATGGATGGACAGATATAAATATTTATTTTCGGCTAATACAATCGAAATAGAAAATGATTCAAATATTTATAAGATTTCATTTCCAAGAGAAGCAATTGCCGAAGAAGAAATATTTAGTACGCAAATGGAACTTAAATGTGGGTACGAAGAAATAAAACCATACTATAGTGCATTTACTAATGCAAAATTTATAGATAATAAAATTATATTGGACTATTATACACAAAAAATAGTACTTTCATTTAAAGATAATACTGTAAAGATTGAAATCCAGAAATAATTATAGAGTTATCTTGCGTTATATGGAGAACGGCAAACTGCAAAAGATTCGGTAGCGTGCAGCATATCTGAGGCTTTAAAAGCAAAATTTAAGATTTGATATATACCAGATGCAGAAAGATATATGCTAAAATAAGGTATCAATTTCATATTGATCACAGAGGGACATGTAAAGGCGAATTATATGAAAGGGAGAAAACATGAAAAAAGCGTTTAAATGTTTAATGAGCAGCATATTGATTTTTGCTATGGTGGTAACAACAGGTATCAGCAGTAAAGCCGCAGAGCTTAAGGATGGAACTGTTTCACAGGCTTCCGTTCAGGCATCGGAAGCAGAGTTATGTGGAAGTAATGCAAAGGGAGGCATCACGACACATTCATGGAAACGGTGGATAGCTACGAATACCACATGGCATTTTTATTCGATATATGCTGTATATGAGATACCCGATAAGCTGAAAAATGCAGAATGGACGGTATCGAATAAGCAGATTGCCAAAGTTGTAAAGACGAAGAATGGCATGGCGATCAGAACCGGTAAAAAGACAGGAACTGTAGTTGTACAGACAAAATATAGAAGTGAGTCAGGAACGGTTGTATATAAGATAAAGATTCAGGTTGTGAAAGCACTTTCGGCATACAAGGGAAAATCTGTGAAAGCAGAGCTTGTTGAGCTTGATTCGGACTATATGATGGTTTGTTATATGCTGTATAACGGAACCAACAAAGAGCGCAGATACAACAATAACAGGAAACTCAAAAAGTATGAAAATGGCAAATGGAAGACAGTAGCAGAAAAGAATATTACATGGACAAATTGGTATGACCTGCCGGCACATAGCCGCAAATATGTTACATTCAATCTGGGAGATCATTATGATCTTTCAAAGCTGAAAAAAGGGACATATCGTTTATACGTTGGATACGGCAAAAAGTATATTACATTCAAAATCAAATAGCACAATGCGTCTATGATTCAAAATAGCACAAGTGCTGAAAATTACATATGTGTATCAGAAAAAGATCTGTTTCGGCAGGTCTTTTTTTGATGTCAGAAAATGGGTAAAGGTGAATTATCAAGGTAATGTAATGGTTTTTATCGAGAACAGATTACCGATGGAAAGATGTGCTGATTTGTGTCATGTGCGGGAATCTGTGTCAAGTTCAGAATGGTGAAATATAGTTTATTTTCTGCGTATTTACTTCGCTTTTTCAGAATGCTAACGTATGGATACGCTCTTGACGGACACGAAGATGAGTAGCTGTTCACAGGAGAAATATATAGGTCAGATGAAAGGAGGGAGAGATATCGGCAGAGATTGAGAACACAGGTATGATTCTGGTTGCGGGTATCGCAGCATTATATGACATCAGAACATGGAAGATTCCGAATTGGCTGATCCTGTTAGGACTTGAGACAGGTATTTTTATCACCGTTTGGCAGAATGGAGTTCGTATCGGAAGTATTCGTGTACTTGCAGGGATATGGATTCCAATCGGTATTCTGTATGTGATGTTTCTGGCAGGATGGCTTGGTGCGGGAGATATCAAATTATTCTCGGCTGTCGGAGCATTTTGTGGATTTATGATCTGGAAGATCTTGCTGTATGCATTTATTGCAGGTGGAATTTTGTCATTGTTTTATGTGATAAATCTGCTCATCCGCAAAAAGAAACGGCGTGGTTTGGATGGCAGGGCAGAGAGACACAGGATTCATTTTTCTCTGGCTATCTGGCTGGCGTGTCTGGTGTATGTAGTATATGGATAAAGGAGGTTGCTGTATGAGACAGAGAAAGCTTGGCATCTGTGATCCGGATATCAGATATGCAGTTAGTCTGATGAACTATATTAATGCTGATATCGGAAATTCTTTTCTGGCATTTGCATTTTCAACGAGAGAGAGTCTGTCGGAATATCTTACAGGCAATCATCTGGATCTGGTACTGGTTGCGGAAGACTGGATGGCTGATGCGGCGTTCTGGGATACATACACAGAGCTGTGTGTGATAGGAATGTCGGAGCATAGTGCAGAGAATGTTATTTGTAAGTATGAAGATGCAGACAAGATCGTTCAGGATATCCTACGTTTTTTTCGAGCCGGATGTAAGAGCCTGTCCAGTGAATTGTTTTGTTCATATGCTGTTATTTCACCGCTTGGGCGTTGTGGGAAGACAAGATTATCGAAGTGCATCTGTTATCTGGACGAGGTAAGAGGTGGTCTGTACATCGGATTTGAGGCTTATGGGCTTCCTGCAGTTATCGGAGAAGTTCAGGAGCGGTATACGATGTCGGAGCTTGCTTATCTGATCAAGACGAGGTCGGATCAGATACTTGACTATGTGGAACGGAGCGTCATTGCGGATGGGAAGATGGGGGTTATTGATTCTCCCCGATCCTATCTGGATATTCGGAATCTGGATGCGGCAGATATGTGTTGGTTCTTAGATCGGCTCTATGCATGGGGCAGATACACCACGATCGTATGTGATATTGATGGAGGCGTACTTGGTGACAGTTCGGTTCTGGAAGCGTTTGACCATGTGATCGTGCCGGTGTTTGATGAAGCATATGCGAAGGAGAAAGTGAAAGTATTCCGGAATTGTCTGAAACGGCAGGAGCTTGGAAAGATCGTCAGCCGCATGAAGTGCGTAGAAGTTCCAAATGCTGAATATGACAGTGCGGAGATGATTCGTTGTGCGGGAAACCTCATGGAAGAAAATGGCAGGGAGGGTAGCAGAAGATGTTATGGAACAGGAAATAAAGAATGAGATGAAGCAACGCATCCTTGCGGAGCTCGATATGTCACAGGAAATTGATGATATGGAAGTCAGACGGCTGGTCGATCAGTGCATTATGGAATATAAGGGAACGACAGAGCTGCCATTGCCTGCACGGATAAAACTTAGAAAGGAGCTGTTTAATACTGTAAGGCGGATGGATGTATTGTCGGAATTCCTTGAGGATGAGAGCGTGACGGAGATCATGATCAATGGCTATGACAATATCTTTATTGAGAGATCCGGCAGGGTTTATAAGGTTGATCAGACATTTGAGAATGAGGAACGTTTGGCTTCGATCATTCAGCAGATCGTCGCAGGCTGTAATCGTATTGTAAATGAGGCGGTTCCTATCGTGGATGCCAGACTGGCGGATGGTTCCCGTGTGAATGTGGTATTGCCGCCGATTTCATTAAATGGACCGACGATGACGATTCGTAAATTTCCGAAAGAGAAAATGACGATGGAACGCCTGATTGAGGTTGGGGCATTATCAGAGGATGCGGCAGAGTTCCTTAAACGGCTGGTGAAAGCTCGGTACAATATCTTTGTATCAGGAGGAACCGGAGCAGGCAAGACTACGTTTCTAAATGCATTATCTGATTATATCCCACAGCAGGAACGGGTTATTACGATCGAAGATTCTGCGGAACTACAGTTGAAGAATGTAGTAAATCTCGTTCGGCTGGAAAGTCGGAACTCAAATGTAGAGGGAACGAATGCGGTTACTATCCGGGAGCTTATTAAGTCCAGTCTTCGAATGCGGCCGGATCGTGTGATCGTAGGAGAGGTTAGGGATGCGGCTGCCATTGATATGCTTGCGGCTATGAATACCGGACATGATGGGAGCCTCTCTACCGGACATGCGAATTCTTCCGGAGATATGATCACTCGTCTGGAATCTATGGTATTAATGGGAATGGAGCTTCCGCTGGAAGCTGTTCGCAGACAGATCGCATCTGCTGTAGATGTCATTATTCATCTTGGAAGACTGAGGGATGGTTCCAGAAAGGTGCTGGAGATTGCCGAGGTGACCGGGATGCGTGAAGGACTGGTAGAACTTCATACGATATATGAGTTTGAGGAGATGGTGGCGGGAGAAGAACAGGAGGTTACAGATATGGTTTATGCGGCAGCAGGAACACTGTCGGAACAAAATGTGACAGATGGTTTTCAGCTGCAGAAGGTTACAGGCAGACTTCGGGCGCGGGCGGAACTGCTGCATCAGGAGAAGTTCCTACGTGCCGGGATAGCTTACAAGAGCGTATTATGTGCGGAGGTAAGGTCAGAAGGTGCCGGGGTGTGAGATTTTCGGAAGGATCTCCGATAAGGTTTCCGGCAGTATTTTCAGAAGGATCTCCGGTAGGGTTACCGGCGGCATTTTCGGAAGAATCTCCGGTAAGGTTACTGGCGGAAGATTTGACAGAAAGGAAGAAAGGGATGAACAGACAGGAGGATACAAGAAGAAAAACAGATTATAGAATATACAGACTGTCTCTGCCTGAGGTGGCGGTGTGTCTGATCCTATATCTGGGGCTTGTCGGGATCATTAGTTTTCTATATTACAATTCTCCGCTTCCTATACTGATTGCAGCGCCGGGAGGTGTGGCGGCACTTCGAGTCTTTCGAAGCAGATGCATAGAGAAACGACAAAGGCAATTATATGTCGAGTTTAAGGATATGGTGCAGTCGCTTGCGGCAAGTATGGGAGCAGGATATGCATTTGAAAATGCATTTACGGCGGCATATGAAGAAATGCGCAAGTTATATGGAGATTCTGGTCTTATCGTGAAGGAATTGAAATGGGTGATACGTGGGCTTCGAATGCATGAAGATATAGAATATCTGCTTCAGGATATGGGGGAGCGTTCCGGAGTTCGTGAGATATCGGAATTTGCGCAGGTTGTCGGTGTGGCAAAACGAACCGGTGGCAACATGGTTCACATTATGAAAGCAACGGCGGCAGATATCAGCCGGAAGATGGAAGTGGAGCTTGAGATACAGACGATGATCGCAGCGAAAAAATATGAACAGAAGATTATGTTGATCGTTCCATTTTTCATTCTAGCATATCTGCGGATCGCAAATGGAAGCTATATACATATTTTGTATGAGAATATAGCAGGCAGACTGATTATGACAATCTGTTTGGCTGTAAGTATCCTTTCTGCTGCGTGGAGTAGAAAAATGATCAGGATAGGAGTGTGACGGATGGAGTTACCGGGTGTAAGAAGATTATATAAAAGGTATGGCAGGTATCTGGATCACAGGAGGGTCAGAGCCGGTCTGCGTAAGGTTCATGTAGTATCAGAAGAACGTCTGGGACAGATATGTGAAGATTATTATACCGGGCTGATATCCAGAACTCTTATGATATTGATCTTAATGGTGGTTCTGATGATTGCCGCAGGGGTTAAAGAATTCAGTCAGGAACGAAAGGTGGTGCTGGATCGCGACTCATATGGAGGAGATGAGAGCAGTATGGAATTGCAGACAGAGATCGATGGAGAACAGAAACATTTTCATGTTGCGGTGCTTCCAGTCATGTATGATGCCGACAGCATAGAGCAGGCATTTGATGCGGGATTTGAATATCTGGATTCAGTGTATCTGGGAGAAAATGGGAGCGCAGATCAGGTGAAGAAGGATCTGAACCTGATTGATGAGATCGAAGACCTCGGACTTGATGTTTCGTGGGAGATAGACCGTGATGACTGTGTGGATTTTAAGGGTGCGATTCTGGATGGTGATTATCCGGAGCCGGTTCTGGTCAATCTGACGGCGACGTTATCGTATGAGGATTTTCAGGCGGTAAGGCAGTATCCGATTCGTATAACCGGGAAAGAAAAGACGAAGACGGAACAGGTTATAGATCAGCTGAAAGAGCAGATCCGATTTATGCAGCTTCAGTCAAATGACAGCCGGCAGTTAGAGCTTCCGGCTGAGTTGGACGGATATGCTATTACGACAAAAAAGAGTATTCCTTTGCCATTTATAGTGTTCTTATTATGTGTAAGCATTGGTGTTCTTCTGGTTTGCAAAGGATATTCTGATCTGCATAAGGCAGGACAGAAGCGGAATCAGGAACTGATGCAGGCATATCCATCATTTGTCGATCTGTTGTCATTGTATATGGGAGCGGGTCTGACAGTAAAAGGAGCACTTCTAAAGATCGTTACTATGACGGATAGTCGTATCCTTTCGGAGGAGATCAATTATACATTAAATGAGATCCGATCAGGCATACCGGAGACAGAAGGGTATTACAGATTGGGAAATCGACTGGAGCTTCCGGTCTATTTGAAGATGATGACGCTGCTTTCTCAGAATATCAGAAAAGGTACAAGAGATATCCTGAATATGCTTGCAGAGGAAGAGCTGTCAGCACTTCAGTTGAAACGGGAACTTGCAAAGAAGAAAGGAGAGGAGGCAGGAACCCGACTGTTGTTTCCTATGATATTACAGCTGGGCGTTGTAATGATTATCGTGATAGCGCCTGCACTGATGGGATTTTAAAGAATACCATAATTGGATCAATATTGTCGGGACTTTAAATAATGTCGGGGCAGAAAGTTCAAAACGAAAAAATAAGTTAAGTAATGAAATAAAAGAGAAGGAGGAAGGGTGCCGGATAAACCGGAACCTAAGAGAGCTATGAAGAATGTAAAACGTTTTTTAACAGATGAAAGTGGAATGGGTGTTGTAGAGATTTTGCTGATCACAGTTGGAATATTTACCCCCTAATTCACGCTATATATTATGTAGATACAGTGGAAATAGTGGAAATAGAGAAACAGTATAAACAGGAGTGTGTATGAAGTACAGTGATGATTGCAAGGTGTATAGAATCAGATATTATAATGTATGGTTCTATTTATTTGCGAAAACAGAGATGGATGAGTATAAGATTAATATATTAGGCGAGCGTATAGGTATGGGAGATTCGATGATGATGAAGGATATTCATTGCTGGTGCACCAGACAAAATATAAGGTATAGAACAAAGTTCAAGTATCGAAAAGATTATCCAATATTAGCCAACATCTGGAATCTGTACTCGTATTGTCGCTTTAGGTGTGATCTTAAAAGGTAAGTCTGGACAACCTTGTGGATAAATCATAAGGAGAAAAAGATTTAAGGGGATAACTGGTATTTATATATTTAGAAGCAGATGAGCCAATCATGTTTTATTTACTAGAACATGGTTGGCTTTTTGGCGTTAAAAAGTTCAAAGAAAAGGGGAGTGTGGTAATTGAAGAAAATGGATGAAAAAAAGCTAAAAGAAGATTCGGGCTTTCCTTATGGATGGAATAAGGGAGATACCTGTGTGATGATCACAAACAAAACAAAAAAAAGTACCTGCGAATATACGGTAGAGAGTTATGACGGGAGGTATTTTGGAGTACGAAGTCATACTGGACTTTATCATCGAGTTTCACCGTGGAGAATGTTTCGTACAAGGGAGGAGGCGGTTGAAACATTATTAGAATCAAAAGAACAAGGATATGGAGGAATGACATTAGGGTAGAAGAAATTGAGATATTGAGGAGGTAGGAGACAATGATTCGATTTATGAGTGATACACGTTATGCTGGGCTGGAAAAGGAAATGCAGCATATACCAGGATTTCGTCCAAGAAGGAGCGGAATGGTTATCAGTCACCTTTCTGGTTGTCTGGAAAATCAGAGAAGCCCGTGTGAACGCCGTGTTACCGATTGTGTCCCGTTTTATGAGCTTCTGGAGGTGTTGGCAGAGGAAGTGGCTGTCAGCACCTTTGTAAGCCGCGTGTGCCGTCTGACAGGGAGAAGAAATCCGTGCTTTTTTCAAAGTGGTCATAGAGAACGGTTTTTGGCTATGGGAGAGAAGTGTAACAGAGCCATTGAAGAAGCAGCGACCTGTTCTGCGGTCTATCTTCTTTCCGCAGATCGATTTTTGTGTAGCAGAGCTTTAGCGGCAATTGACCAGGAGGGGATTCATTTTTCCAAAATTCATATCCACGGTGTTGATTTGGATGGCTACGTTTTGTTTCATATGGCAAGGGATCTGTATCAGGGAAGCAGTCATATTCGTTTATCAGAACTTACAGATCCAGAGTTGGTGAGCGACCGAGTATTTGAATGGATTATGACGGCCTGTGTGATTCGCAGGCATGGAAGCAGAGTTTTACGAGAGGAGGAAAGAAGTATTGACAGGAGTAAAATCGGACAGCATCAGTGAAAAAACAACGGAGCGTTCTGTACTTCGGTTTTTCAGTCCTTTGATAGCTACCATGTATACAAAAGATGACTGGGGAAATTTGGAGGAATACGGAGAGGAGGTATTTCCAGCTGAGTTGTGCAGCTATGAGACGGAGATCCTGAAACGGATTGCAGAGGAAAATCTTGAGGAAGAAGGAGATAGGGGGCTGGCGGTCTATCTGGATGATCCAAAGTTAGAAGAAAAAATTTACAGTATGAAGCCTACCGTGGAAGTCTGGCGGGGGGAACTATGGGGAGTTCTGGAAGTAGAAAGTCATAACCAGCTTTCTGAAAGGGAGATTGAAGCAGTAAAGGAGTACTGGGAAGGTCAGGAAAGTGATGGGTGGGGAGAAGGATTTGAACAGCGGGGAATCAAAATTCCAGAGGGAGAACTGTATGTCAGCTTTTGGAACAGTGGAGATGAATTCTTTCTGACCACAGAAGAAGGTTTGAAAGGAGAAGAGCAGGAACCAGCCGTTCAGAAAGGAGGGATTGTTTTTGGAGCATTATGATGGAGAATTTTATACCCTTCGATTGTTCAGCCCCATAGAAGGAGAGATATATTCTCTGAATAGTACAGAGGAAGGTATTCATCTGACCGCTTATGAGATGGAAAACTATTCGTCTTTTATACGCGACCATATGGAAGGTGTAGGATTGTTGGGAAAAAGAAATCAGAAATTGATGACATACTTTAATAATGCAAAGAGGCTGCATAAGCCGGTTAGCCTATCACTGGATCTGGAAGCTTATGAGGGAAGATTATGGAGTGTACTGCAGGCAGACTCACAGGATAAACTGACACATGAGGAGGTTCAGAGTTTAGCAGAAACATGGGGAATGATTGCTGCTGGAGGCTTTATCAGAGAAATGCAAGAGACAAGGATCCTGGTACCAGATGGAGAACTTATGGTTTTTCTTGGAAATGAGGGACTGGATTACTTTGTATGTCCGGAAGAGGTTTTGAAAGGGACGGCACATACATTAAAACCAGCCCTGGATGTTGCCATTTATTCAGAAGCATATTTCCCAGAGCGGAGTTATCAAGGGGCGAAGCTGAGGCTTCCAGCAGAACCCGCTTTTTTGAAGGATGCAAAGATGAGAGCCTTTATTCATGAAAATGAGCCTTACCGGATTGAACTTCTGGGGAACTGGCCATCTTTTCTTAAGAATATATTGGAAAAGGCAGCGTCTGTTACCTTAGAAGAAGTCAATGTATTAGCTTGTCTGGTTACTCATATGGACTCCAGTCAGATAGAAACTTATGAAGCCGCCATTCAGATGCGTCAGGAAGAAAATATAGATGTTCTAGTTGGGATAAAAGAGTTACTCAATCTTTGTTATAACCTGGAGTGCTTTAAATTCCTCCGAGGCATTATAGATGACAGGAAACTGGGAGAATTCTACCTAGAGGAAGACAGATTAGAGTGGATCCATATGCTTGAAGTGGATATAAGAGAATTATTGGATCCGCAAAGAGTGGGGATGGATCAGCGTAAGGAGGAAATGGGCATATTTACCTCAAAAGGTTATGTATTTGAGAATGCTCTTTCGTATCAAGATATTTATGATGGAATTCACCTTCCCGATATTGACGGAGTGGCCGGAGGGATTTTTTCTCTTCGCCTGGTCGGATCTCAATATCCAGAAGAACAGGGAACCTGGTTGGAACTTCCAACTACAGATTTGGGGTTTCAGTGGGCGCTGAACAGATTAAACGAGAGAACTTTTGATGACTGTATCATTACGGAGAGCATCAGCACAGTGCATGGATTATCCGTTAAGCAGACAGATGACATTGAGACATTGAATGAACTGGCAAGACAGCTTCAGGAATTTCCTGATGATAGAACGCTTTGCAAATTCAAGGCAGCTTTGGAACTAGAGCAATGCGATAGCTTGGAACAGGCTCTTCGGATTGCGGAAAACCTGGATTGTTATTCCTATGATCCACAGATGTATTCCATGGCTTCGTATGCAAGGTATCTGTTTCGGGAATTGGAGTTCAATATTGATGATCCAGCATTTGCTACATTTGATTTTCAAGGATATGGGGAACGTCAGCTTGGGCTGTTGGAAAGTGTGCAGACAACCTACGGAATGATTACCCGTAATGAAGATTTTCCAATACAGACACAGCAGAACACAGAACAGGGAATGAAAATGCAGTAAGGGAAGCGTTGAACGTGCTTGATGATCAAATGGAGGAAACTAATAAGAATGAGGTGTGAAGGAGAATAGAAAATGACATATGAAGAATTTTTGAAATTAACAAAAAAGAATTTAAAACGATTTTTTCCGGAATCTTTTCAGGAAAGAAAAGTGGAAATCATGGAGGTGTTAAAAAATAACAACATCAAATTGCAGGGAGTATACCTTCCAGGCACTAAAAGCTATACATCCGTTCCGCTTTTATATCTGGAATCCTATTATCAGGAACTTGAGGATGGAAAGAAACTGGAGGATGTGTGGCAGAAAATTGCTCAGGATTATCAGAAGTGCCAGGAAGCAGAGATAAGCATAGATGGCATTTCAAGCAGGGAATGGGATTATGAAACGATAAAGAAGAGTCTGACCGTCTATGTCCGCAACGCACAGGAAAATATAGATTTTCTGGCAAGCTGTCCTCATGAAATACGAGAGGATCTGGCACTGGTTTATGGATTTCATGTGTTGGTGGATGGAGAAAAGGCCGGAAGTGCCATTATTAATTATGACAGGCTGAGGTGGTTGGGAGTCAGTGAGGAGCAGTTAAAGCAGGATGCCTGGGAAAACATGAAGCAGAGCAATCCTCCTTGTTTTTTGGATTTACAGGATATGCTGGCAAAAATGTATTCTGATGAACTGGGAGATGTAAAAGCAGGTAGTTTGGAATATTTAGAGGATGTGGATCCCAATGCAATGATGTATGTTCTGACGAATTCAAATTAGGTCAATGGGGCGGTTTATATGTGTGACGAAGAAGTGATGTCTCTTATTGCAGAAAAGCTGGGATCAGATTTGATCGTGATTCCGTCATCGATTCATGAAACGATTATTCTAAAAGAAACAGAGAATGTAAGCGTAACTGAACTGAATGCGATGGTTGAAGCTGTAAATGAGGAAGCCGTGACCCCACAGGAGAAGTTGGGGAATTCAGTTTATCGATTTGATAGGGAAGCCCAAAGACTGGAAAAGGCAGTAGAACAGGCAGAGAAGCTGGACTTTGAACCTGGGATGTCACCGGTATTTTCGTAGGACTCAGTTATATGTTTCATGAGTATTGTGGATGTTAGGAGGGATGCAGAATCAACAGTTTTATTTCATGGGTTGGCGGAAAGAAAGCACTCCGCAGCCTGATTTACACGATGTTTCCTGCAAGTTATGACCGGTACATTGAGGTGTTTGGCGGAGGTGGTTGGGTACTATTTGGAAAACCACCAGATGACCGGTGTATGGAGATTTATAATGATTATAACTCTAACTTGGCAAATCTGTTTTATTGCGTCAAGAACCGCACGGGGGCATTCCTTAAGGAACTCGGATTTCTTCCGTTAAACAGCAGGGATGAATTTACAGTAATCCGTAATTTTATTGAAAAGCAGGAACCGGATACCCGATTTTTAATTGAGGAGCTGGAGCTGGCAGAGAAGCATCTGATGCCGCCGGATTATGAGGAAGTGAAAAAAATCCTGCTGGAAAATGCAGAGGTAACCGATGTAAAACGGGCGGCTGCATTTTTTAAACTAATTCGGTACAGCTATGGAAGTGGCTGCACGTCCTTTGGCTGCCGTCCGTTTGATGTGAGAAACTGCTTTGACACCATTTGGCAGGCATCCCGCAGGCTGGCAGATACCGTAATAGAAAATAAAGACTTTGAGGCACTGATTCGGCAGTATGACCGGGATAGTGCCTTTTTTTATTGCGATCCGCCCTATTATGAGACGGAAGGTCATTATGCAGTGGTATTCCGAAAAGAGGATCACAAACGGCTCCGAGACACTCTGACAGGGAGCAGGGGGAAGTGGATGGTCAGTTACAATGACTGCGATTTCATCCGGGAACTGTATGCAGGATATTTTATTACAGCTGTTACCCGCATCAATAACCTGGCTCAGAGGTATGAGGGCGGTTGTGAGTTTCCAGAGGTCATTATTACCAATTATGATCCTGGTGAGAGGGAGCGGTCAAAACCAAGACAGCTGGATCTATTTGGAATGTGGGGAGATGGAGAAACGGATCATTATGAGATCCGGGAAGAAATCTGTCCGGAAAGAGAGGTGCTATGAGAACAGAAAACAAGAGAAAAACAATGGTGCAAAAAAAGGAAAACGGTGTCCTTTCTGTGCCTAGTGAACTGTTACTGACGGCTGGGATTCCGCTTGATTGTGATTTGATGATAGAAACAGTCCCCGGAGTGATTCTGATTGGTATTGAGGCTCCGGTACAGACGGTTTGCAAACCTTATCTGAAGGTGTTCGATGAACTGGGGATTGAACCCAATGAAGTGGAGGCATTGATGGGAAAGGAGAAAAGGACCAGATGAGTAAACCGATGTATCGTTTAGTGGATGGAAAGGGACGTGTCCTGATTCCAAAATCTATGAGGGAAGCGGCAAAGCTGGAGTATGGGGATATTGTTTGTCTGGGAATGGCGGGTGGAAAAATTACAGTTCGGAAGGTAGAGGTTATCGAGGTGGGAGATCAGTCTCCGGAGGCAGTGGAGGCATATGTCCGTACTGCATTTCAGTTTATGCCGGACAGCCTCCGACTGGATCTAATCGGAGAACTGAGCAGACTGCTGCAGAAAAAGGAGGGGTAAGATCATGCAGGAATTCACAGAAAAGGATTGTATGCAGACAGAAAAGGAGGCATCTATCCAGAACCGGGTGGTGGTTCTTCCCTCAAAGGTATTACCAGAGCATTACACAGGGCAGCTTTTTTTCTGTACGAATATCCAGAAAACAGAAAATCCCAGACACTCCATTGCCCATCTGGTTTCCCTATCTACTGGGGAGGCATGGCACTGCTGGAACAGGGATGTGGTTGGTGTGCTGCGGCCAGAACTGTTGGGGGAAAAGGAACGACTCCAGCTCTCCCAGATCCGTCCATTTGGGGCGCTGGATTTACATGGACATTCCCCTGAATATTCTGGATACAGTTTTCTGCCGGATGGACGCTATGCGTCAGGGGTATGGCTGGTAAATCCAGAGGAAGTATGGAGCTATGTAATGATGCAGAAGGACTACCAGTATCGGATTTTGATCTGCGACAGGGATGATTTTGCCGTACTGGAAATGTTAGAGGGAAGGATGATCTTTCCCGATGTGCAGAGTCTGGAACAGTTTCAACAGGTACATAAGGACGGGGGGATGGAGATGATTTAGAAATGAGGGAAGGGAAATGAAGCAGATTCAGATTGAAAATGGAGTGATCCGGTATTATGGGAACCGGGTAGGTCGTGTGACGGAAGGATGTGCAGTAGTGGATCCCATGTTTCAGAATGAAGCATTAGAAAGCTTCCTGCGTAAGCAGAGGAATATCCAAAAAATTCAGTGGCAGGACGGGATCTACGACCGGTTGGCAAATAGCCAGCAAGATATGGAATCGGCAAAGGGGCTAAAAGATGTACGCATCTGGCAACTGAGAGGAGATGTGGATGTGCATATGAAGTTCCTTGCACTTTTCCAGATGGAGCAGCAATATGGCTCCCCCAAGCCGGATTTTTATATCAAAGTCTATGAAGGGGCATCTGACACCAATGACCTGGAAGAACTCTATGATAAATTCCGGTATCATCCGCCGTCCGGTTATACAGGTCATGGGCTATCCATTAGTGATGTGCTGGAACTCTATGATGAAACAGGGAGTTCCTTTTTTTATGTGGATCGTTATGACTTTAAGAGAATTGATTTTACAGAGTCGCAACTGGCGGAGGAATTCATACACACCATGCAGTTTTAGCATGCAGTTTTGTCTGTCTGCTTGACTGAAATAGATCCAGAAAGGAACGGTTTATGAGCAGAAAAAAACAAAGGAGGAAGAATCAGTATGCCAGATTTAGACGTTCGGATTACATCTATGTATCCACCAGGAGTACAGGGCGGGATCAGAGCCTATGCATCCGCCACAATCGCCGGATGTTTTGCCGTCCGGGGAATCAAAATCGTCGAGGGAGGTAAGGATGGGCTCTTTATGTCTATGCCCAGCCGGAAAACACAGGATGGATACAAGGATATCTGTTTTCCTGTGACGGAGGAATTCCGCAACGAGCTGAAACAGGCGGTATTGGGAGCTTATGGAGAGGCACTGTCCATGGCACAGGCATCTACCTTACAGACAGCACCCCCTCAAAATCCAGGGCAGAACATGGTCTGATTTAAGGGGTACAGAGAACAAAAACAGAAAATCAATGGAGGAGATCAAATGAAGAATATTAAAAGACAGCTGGTAAATTATCGAAATGCAATGGTTATGCATATGTGGAATGTAAAAAACAAGCTTCAGGATACATCCGGTGAGGGATATGTGGACACAGCCATTAAGATCCTGATCGCAGTTGTGCTGGGAGCACTGCTTCTGGCAGGTCTTTATGCACTGTTTAATGATACCGTACTTCCTACACTGGTACGCAGGGTGCAGGAAATGTTTGACTATAGCGGTTGATATGGAGATCAGGATATCGCTGCTTCAGGCGGTACAGGCAGTGCTTTTTTTCTCGCTGCTTATTGCGGTTTCTGCCTGGGATCTTCGGTACCGGATTATTCCGGACCGATTCCAGGCAGGGATTGCCCTGCTTTCCTTTCTGAACTTTGCCCCCGGACAGCTGCTTGGAGCTTTAGGGGCAGTGCCATACCTCATAGTTGCATTATTTTGCAAGAGGGAAGGTGGAATGGGCGGCGGTGATATCAAGCTGGCAGGAGCAACCGGCTTGGTACTGGGACTTCCGGCAAGCCTGACTGCTTCCTGTTTAGGACTGACAGGATTTGTGATGTATGGTTGTATGGTCTGCCTGTGGAATCGGTTCAAGGGAAAACGAGATAAAGAAGCATTTCCTGTGGGACCGTTTCTGGCAGGAGGAGCGGCAGCTGTTTATTGTATGAGATTAGGAGGATGGATGATATGAAGAAGAAATTATGGATCATGGTTTGTGTTGCAGTGCCGCTTACAATGGTTGCGGCCATCGTATACCACAACAGAAAATAGGAAGACAGCAGTCAGTGGAACACTGGTTAAAAAGGAATCAAAATAAGGAAAAGAGTTGGAGGAGATGAAATGCGATTTTTGAAAAACAGGACTGTACTTGGTGTGCTTTGCATCGTGCTGTCTTTGATCATCTGCTTTGCAGTTACACCATTGTTTAATAAGGCTATGAGTGAAAAGACGGAAATTGTCCGTGTAGTAAAACCAATTTCAGTGGGAGAAGAAATTACTTCTGACATGGTAAAGACCATAGAGGTTGGCAGTTATAACCTGCCGGATGATGTAGTAAAGCATTCGGATACTGTAGTTGGGGCATTTGCATCTGCAGATTTGGCGCCAGGAGATTACATCCTGACATCCAAGATTGCAGAAGAGCCGGCGGCAGAAAATGCCTATCTCTATCATCTGACAGGAGAAAAGCAGGCAATCTCTGTTACGGTTAAGGCATTTGCCAATGGATTGTCCGGAAAGCTAAAGAGCGGCGATATTGTGTCAGTCATAGCTCCAGATTATAGAAAGCAGGGAAAAACAGTAATTCCTGCGGAACTTCAGTATGTGGAGGTCATTGCTGTGACTGCAAACAGTGGATATGACGCAAATACGGGAGAAGAACTGGAAGATGGAGCGGATCGTGAGCTGCCTGGAACCGTTACCTTGCTGGTAACACCAGAGCAGTCAATGGTTTTGGCAGAACTGGAGGCAGATGGAAAACTGCATTTATCTCTGGTGTATCGCGGGGATGAAAAGAGTGCAGGGCAGTTTTTGGAAGCGCAAAACCAGATGTTAACGGAACTGTATCCTCCAGAAGATATGGAAGGAGAAGCGGAAGAAAACGAGGCACTGGATCATTCTGATAAGGAGCCAGAGGAAACCAAAGCAGAGGAGCAGGAGGAAACCAGACAGGGCGAAACAGAGGAAAGCGGGGTGGAGTAAGCCTTGAATTTTCTAAAAAACAGTATTTTCAGCAGGGGAGCCGGGGACAGCTCTCCTGACTGGGAACCGGAAAATGAGAATCAAATGCTGGCAGTCTGGGGAAGTCCTGGATCTGGTAAAACCACGACAGCAGTGAAGCTGGCGGCGCGTCTTGCCATGCAGAAGAAGGATGTAGCTCTCCTTCTGTGTGATATGAATACACCGATGCTTCCCTGTATCTGTCCTCCTGGAGACCTGGAAGAGGAGCATTCTCTGGGGAGTGTTCTGGCAGCAACCCATGTGTCGGAATCGTTGGTACGCCATAACTGTATTACTCATAAAAAAATACGCCATCTAACAATCCTTGGAATGAGGAAGGGGGAAAATGAATACACATACCCACCTTACGAGCGGCCACAGGCAGAGGAATTACTGCAGTGTTTGAGAAAGATCGCTCCCTATATCATCGTTGATTGTGGAAGCTGTATTGCCAATGACATTCTTTCGGCCATTGCCTTGATGGAGGCAGATGCAGTGCTGCGGCTGGTAAACTGTGATCTGAAATCCATCAGTTATCTTTCCAGCCAGCTTCCGCTTCTTAAGGACAGTCAGTGGGATGCAGAAAAGCAGTATAAAGTGGCGAGCAATGTATATCCCAATGAGGCCAGCGAACACATTGAACGGGTGCTCGGCAATGTGGCATTCCAGATCCCTCATTCCGAGGAAGTAAAGGCACAGGTTCTGGAAGGGAACCTTCTGAAAGAACTGGTACTAAAGGACAGTAAAGGGTTTAGAAAAACCATGGAAGCAATCACAAAGGAGGTGTTCGGATGTTAGGGGAAAGACGCAGCAAAGCCGCGTTTTCTGCGGGTTTTCCCGAAGCTGTTCGGGAAGAAACACGACAGGATTCTGGACATCTTCCGGAGGAGATCATGGAAACGGAGGCTTCTTTGGATGGCTTGGATGGAGGGGAGGAGACAGAAGAAAACCTCCAAAATGATAGCCTGTCGGAACAGACTTGTGAAGGACAGATGCATGGAAAGGAGGATATCTGGTCAGAAGAGGAGGACATAGAGGATCCTCTGCGCACTCAAAAAACGGGAGGTCGTTCTCTCCGTACCCATGACCTGTTTTTTGCATCGGAGGATGAAGGGCGTGACTTTCAGTCCGTGCTGCAGGAGATACAGGCGTATCTTTCCAAAGAATATAGTAATCTGGTAACCGGAGATGGAAACGAAGAAATAAAAGCACAGATCCGCCGATTTGCCGGGAAGTATATTCAGGATAACCGTATACAAGTACCGGGAAAAACCACGGATGAGCTGATTGATGCGATTTATTCAGAAATGGCAGAGTTCGGTTTTCTCACAAAGTACATCTACGGGGAAGGAATCGAGGAGATCGATGTAAATGCCTGGGATGATGTGGAGGTCCAGTATTCTGGTGGAGTGACAGAAAAATTGAAAGAGCATTTTGAAAGCCCCGAACATGCCATCAATGTCATTCGGCGTATGTTGCATGTGTCTGGAATGGTGCTGGATGATGCGAGTCCAAGCGTTCTGGGACATTTAAGTAAAAATATCCGTATTGCTGTACTGAAGACACCTCTTGTTGATGAGGATGTCGGGGTGGCAGCTTCGATCCGAATTGTGAATCCCCAGAGCATGAAGAAACAGGACTTTATAAAGGGAGGAACGGCAACCAGTCAGATGCTGGATTTTTTATCGGAGTGCATCCGGTATGGAATCTCTGTGTGTGTGGCGGGAGCCACAAGCTCCGGAAAAACCACACTGTTAGGCTGGCTTCTGACCACAATTCCGGACGGTAAGCGTATTTACAGTATTGAGAATGGTTCAAGGGAGCTGGCGTTGGTACGCAGAAAGGATGGGAGGGTAGTCAATTCCGTGATTCATACCTTGACCCGTGACAGCGAGAATGAGAGGCAGAGAGTAGATCAGATTGCACTTCTTGATATGGCGCTACGCTTTAATCCGGATATTATTGTGGTAGGAGAAATGCGTGGACCAGAAGCGAATGCGGCACAGGAGGCAGCCAGAACCGGTGTTGCGGTTGTGACAACCATCCATTCCATGAGCTGTGAGGCAACCTACCGCCGCATGGTTTCCCTGTGTAAACGTGCTGTGGATATGAGCGATGAGACTTTGATGGGATTTGTAACGGAAGCCTATCCGATCATCGCATTTTGCAAACAGCTGGAAAACAAGGAACGCCGTTTAATGGAAATCATGGAGTGTGAGATTCTGGCAGATGGAACCAGACGATACCGTCCGCTGTTTCAATATCAGATTACGGAAAACAGAGTGGAGGATGGAAAGTTTGTAATTGTGGGGCATCATAGACAAATCAACCCAATTTCGGACAGTCTGGCAAGACGGCTGATGGAGAATGGAATGCCGCAGGAAACGCTGGCAGGACTTTTGAATGTAAAAAAGGATAGAGAGGGGGAGAACGGATGACGGCGATTCAGCTATTGGCGTGTGCAGGAATGATCGTGGGTGTATTTTTACTGCTGGAAATGAAGCCAGTGGAGTTTACGGACAGCCTGTTTGGATTTTTATTGAATCCCAAACGAAGTCTGCGGGAAGACATCAGGGAATCATCAGGAAGAAAAAAATCAGGGATTTTGCGCAGGGAACTGAAGGAAGCACAGAACATTCTTCAAATGACGGGCAGGGGGAACCGGTTTTCCTTCATCTGCGCAGTTGCTCTGGCACTGTTTTGCGCTGGGGGATCCATTGCCATTTTGTTAGGGAATTTTTTCCTGGCTCCGGTGATGGCAGTGGGTTTTTTATTTCTGCCATTCTGGTATGTGAAACTGACTGCCAATCATTATAAAAGGGATGTGTCTGCAGAACTGGAAACGGCGCTTTCGGTCATTACCACAGCATATCTGAGGACAGAAGATATTGTGACGGCGGTGGAGGAGAATACAGCATATTTAAATCCTCCAGTGTCCAGAGTATTTCAGGATTTTCTCATCCAGATTAAAATGGTAAATCCGGATGTTCAGGCCGCCCTTCGGATTTTGCGGGGAAGGATTGATAATGAGGTGTTTCGGGAGTGGTGCGATGCGGTCAGTGACTGCCAGCATGACCGGAGCTTAAAGACTACACTGCCGCCCATCGTATCAAAGCTGTCGGATATGCGGAACGTGAACGCAGAACTGGAATACATGATCGCAGAACCAAGAAAAGAGTTTATGATCATGGTTGTGTTTGTAGTAGGCAATATTCCTCTTATGTATCTGCTGAATCAGGATTGGTATGATGTACTGATGCATACGGTACTGGGACAGTGTATTCTGGCTGCTACTGCAGCGGCTATTTTTATATCCGCTGGCTTTGTAGTGAAATTGACCCGTCCCATTGAATACAGGAGGTAGCTATGGAAGGCTTGTTGTTTTTATTCGGGCTGTTTTTAGCTCTGGGACTTTTCTTTTTAACTGCGTCTGTTCTAAAGTTACCTACCATGGGTGCGGCGAAGGCCATGCTGGGTACGGTAAAACAGGAGCGGAAAGCGGCAAAGACATTGGAAACTTATTTTATGATCCTAGCAGTGCGACTGTCTGGTTTCATCCGGATGGATGCATATAAGAGAAGCAGGATGCAGAATGTGTTAAAAGCCAGTGGAATGAATATGACCCCGGAAGTGTATCAGGCGTATGCTCTGGTAAAATCAGGCGCAGTTCTTTTGGGAGCGATTCCCTGCATATTTCTTTTTCCACTTCTAGTTCCTGTCGTGGTTGTGCTGGCCTTACTTCTTTACTTTAAGGAAAATCAGAAAGCGGATGAAACCTTAAAGGCAAAGCGGGAAGAGATAGAGGGGGAGCTTCCGAGAATGGTGGCGACTATGGAACAGGAACTGAAAGCAAGCCGTAATGTGATCGGTATGTTGGAGCGGTTCAAGGGGAATGCGGGACCAGCGCTGACTGGAGAGTTAGATATTCTTCTGGCGGATATGCGTTCCTCCAATTATGAAGCGGCGCTGACACGATTCGAGGCAAGACTGAACTCGCCCATGCTGTCCGATGTGGTACGTGGATTGATTGGTGTCCTTCGAGGGGATGACAGCACAGTGTATTTTCAGATGCTGGCTCATGATTTTAAGCAGATCGAACTGCAGAGATTAAAAGCACAGGCACAGAAAATCCCTCCTAAGATCCGTGTTTTTTCCTTTGTCATGCTGGTATGTTTTCTGCTGACTTACCTGGCGATTATCTGCTATGTGGCATTGGAGAGCCTCGGAGGAATGTTTTAGACAGGAAGGAGGAGAGGATGAGGAGTCATCGTTTATGGAGAGCACTGTCAGAAAGACGGGGCGAAGGATATGTGGATGTGATCGTGTTGGTTTTGTGTGCGGTCATGGTGCTTGCCCTTGCCATGCGTGTGCTTCCGATTTTTATTCAGAAACAGCAGTTGGATACCTTCGCTACAGAACTGGTGCGTGAAGCAGAGGTAAGCGGGCGCGTAGGTACAGAGACAAGCCGCCGTGCCGCTGTGCTGTCAGAAAAAACAGGGCTTTATCCGGACATTTTATGGTCCAGTCATGGAAGAATCCAGTTAAATGAAGAGGTTACCGTTACCCTGACGATGGATACAAATATCGGTCTGTTTGGCGAGTTTGCTTCTTTTCCGGTTACGCTTCGCGCACAGGAAGCTGGAAAATCAGAAGTTTACTGGAAATGAGGTGGAGGGATTGCGGAAACGGATGAAAGAGATACTGAGAGACAGGCGAGCCTCCTCATTTCCCATGACCATCGGGATTGTTCTTTCGTTGATTATTCTGATGTGTGGGATTAGTGAGTATTTCCGGCTTCAAATTATTGCGGCAGGTGTGCGGGAAGCCGTGGAGGATGCTGTCATCTCCACAGTCAATGATAATTATGCAGGTGTGTATCATGGAGTCAGGGAGGGATATTCTGGCAGTTATGTTCCTTTTGGAGAGGGAAGTTGGGAAGAAGATCTGAATGAAGGGGACATTTATGATTATCTGGATGAAACCATAGGGACCCGATTGTCTGGCGGCAGGCATATAAAGTATGCGGATACTGGAACTGCAATGGAGTTTGCCATAGACAGCCTGCAAGTGACGCTTCGGAATGCACCTCTGGCCCCATCAGATCCAGCCCATGCGCAGCGGTTTGAGGCAGATGCTATTGTTAGACTGGAGGTTCCGGTTCGGTTTGGCGGCCGGATTCTTCCATCCATGTGGATCACATTGAAGGTACAGGCTGGATATACAGAGGTGTTCTAGGGAATGACCTGGACTTTGAGAGGATTGTATAGTATGTTGTGCATAACAAAACAGGATAAAGGAGGAGCAGAATTATGAAACTGACAGAGAAGATGAAAAAGAATCTGGCAATTTTGGGTGGCGTGCTCATAGGAATCGGCCTGATCGCTGCCATAGGAATGCAGTTTGGTTCGAAACCGTCAGGTAAAGATGTTCTGCCAGGAACAGGGGAAACGGAAACAGAATTGATTGTAGATCCTGGAGATTTTGAAAAGAAGGAAGAGGAAAGTAAAGTAGTGTCCAGAGAAGAAGAGAGCCTTGTGATTCATCAGGGAATCGGAGAAAATCAGGAAACAGACACTCAGGCGGTGGACAGTCGGGCGCCACAGACTGATCAGACAACGCAGAGTATCCAACCGAAACCAACCAAACCAGAACCGCCAAGCAAGGAGATCCTGACAGATCCAACACAAAAACCGGATGGTACAAAGCAGGATACCCCTCCGGTTCCGGTGGATCATGAAGCGGTAGAAAAACCGTCCGAACCGGTAGCAGATCCGGAACAGCCGCAGGCAGGAGATACTTCCGGGAACCAGATCTATGTTCCAGGATTCGGCTGGGTAGAAAATCATGGAGGAGGAGGCTCTGGAACTGCAGCAGAAGATATGTATGAAAACGGGAATAAGATTGGCATTATGGATTAAGACAGAAAGAGGAAGCACCGCATCAATGTGGTGTTTTTTCTTTTCCCAGAAACCAGGGAAGGAAACAAGGCTTCCCGTGGTTGGAAAGGAGGATACTTGAAACAGAAGAAATATGTGTTTTTTACAGTCTCAATCTTACTGTCTTTGATACTCTCCATCCAGGTTTATGCGGTAGGGGACGGGAACCTGGATGGAGGTGGCGGAAGTATGGGACAGGGGACCATCCAGAATTCCTGGTCACCGGGAAATGAAGGAGTGCGGGTTACCGTAATCCGGGCAGAGAGCCATGATCCGGTAACAAGACCGATTGACTTAACAAATAAGCATCCCAATATTACCTACTCCTTTGGGAAAGTCAGTAAAATGTCATATACCAAAGGAAGTGCCCTGATGATCGACACCAATCCGTATGAGTATGTGAATCCGGCACAGCCCCTACCAAGGATCATCAGCTCGAAAAGCTTGGGGCAAGCTAATATTGAGCAGATAAAAAGCTATTTTACAGATGAACAGGTGGTGCGTAGCATTGCCGGACTAACCGGAATGGACTTTGACACACTGGTGGGAGGGGAGTATAGGCTCTTATTGGAGCCGATCAGTTTCCTTAAATTTCAGGGAACCCTGATTGCGGTTACAGCAACAGAGGCAGCGCTCTATGATGAGATGTTAAGTGGTGGGCTTCGTACTGTCCTTCCAACAGTGGCATTTCAGAACCTGCCGCTTTCCATGTTTTTGGAAACACCAGATCTGGGATATCCGGCCTGGGGCGGTCCGACATCGGGAGTCCGTTCCAACAGTGAAATAAAGAGTTCCTTGGGTCTTGGTATTGTACGGTTCCGGGATGTGCCTCCAGAAGAACCGGAAATCACGACTTATGATTATGAATATCGGACGAATACGGAAGTGATTACGGCAGTAGAGGTAAGCGGCGGGCAGAGTGATCCGGATCATCCGGTATCCGTAACATTTTCCGTAGGGGGAAGAAGCTATGAGGTAGGGGAGGTATATTATCCGTCTGGCGACAGTCAGCTGGCTTGGATCCGCTGGACAACACCGGAGCAGCCTCAGACTATGACGATGACCGTCCGTGTGCGGGGCGGAGGAGGAACAAGTAAAGGAACTCTTCACATCAAGGTTGTGGATCTGGATGAAAATCCACCGCCAGATCCCAATGCGGATGACCGGAATGACGAGTTTACAAGACCTTCGGTTCCTTCCAATGCAGAAGTAACCTCTGCATCCTGGGGTGTGTGGAGACCATGGTGGAGGGAATACTGGGTATGGCACAGCGGGGATGAGGATGATGACGGGTACTGGTGTGACCATGGCTGGTGGGAGTTTGATCTGGACCGATATTCCGCAAGCCTGACTGCAGATATGAGAATTACAACCGATGAAAAGTCCCCTACTGCTACGGGAAGGACGATGAAATCCGGTTATGGATTCCAGGAAAAGGTAACAACTCATGTCAGCACCAATCAGAGTTCTGCAGTGACATCTGCGCAGAATGCGGTGACTTATTTTCCGGAATTTCAGTATGAGAGGTTTTGGAGGCTTTTGGAGCGGATGAATGTCGGCTATGATATGACCCATGAGTTTAAGAAAAATGGTTACAGTACCTATGAGAGGAGAACGCATTTTACACCAATTTGGTATCCGGACGGAAGTTATACGCCATATACTTGGCTGCTGGATTGCTGGACACCGGCTGGAATGCTCTCCATGAATCTGAATGATTCTATTACCATTGATGGGAACTTGTGGAGTGACTGGCATATCGCACCACAGAAACCAGAGTAGGAGGAAGTATGTCATATCAACAGACGGAGAAACCAAAGGGATTTTTGTATCATTACACAACCCGTGACCATTTGGAAGATATTCTGCGGGATGGCAGGATACGAAGGATGGGTGATAAGGAGTGCTGGTTTTGTACATCTTTAGAGGATACACTGGAATTAATGCAAAAGACAGTGATGATGGAAGGGAAGCCTTACTATGGAGTTGGAGGAGTATTAAGGTATTATCCTGTATTTGTTCCGGAATCCTATGTGATTTTGAGATTGCAGCCACGTTTTCAAAATGGGGAATGGGTTCGGTGGAATCAGGAACTTCCACTAGATGCACCTACTTCTTTGCAGGAGGAGGCAAAGCGGTTTAGCAGTTTAAAAGTTGGCTTTCGGGGAGATCTAAAGTTTCAGGAACATCCGGATATTATCGAATTGGCTCCTCTTCTTGAAAGACAGCAAAGAATGGGGCTGAAACTCACACAATCTTAGTAGAAAGGAAAAATAAATGAGAACAAAGAAAATTTCAGCAGTTATGTGCATGGTATTCGTACTGGTAGTTTTGTTCTGCGTTCCGGTATATGCATCGGGCGATGTAGCCGGTGCGATTGAGGGAACTTGGCAGACGGCATCCCAACAGATTAAAACAGTTGTCGATCATGTTGTATTTCCCGCTATAGATCTGATCCTTGCCGTGTTCTTTTTTGGAAAACTGGGAACGGCATACTTTGATTATCGGAAGCACGGACAGTTTGAATGGGCAGCACCTGCAATTCTGTTTGCCTGTCTGGTATTTACCCTAACTGCACCGCTTTATATCTGGCAGATTCTCGGAATTTAGGAGGGATGTCATGGGATGTTGGGGAATTACTGCGTTTGAGTCTGATACTGGGCTGGATGCCATTGGTCTTATACGGAACCATCTTCCGGAACAAGGAGATGTGAAGCTTCAGCAGATGATTGACTGGTTGAGGGCAGATTCTTGGAATGCCCCTCCGGAAGTGTCAGAAGGGGTGTCTCATACAAGCCCAATGGCAGTGGCAGAACTAATTGTAAAATTCCAGGAGAAGGATTTTTCTGCACTGGATGGAATCAGGGGGGATAAAAAGTTTTCCTCCCTGTCTTCTTTTACAGCATCAAAAGAATCCCTTCAGTGGGTAAGGGAATATCTGTCGGAAACTCTTTTTTACAGCCGTAAATGTGCAAAAGAGCAGGAGAAGTCGGGAGTTTTGTGGGGCGGTTGGTTTCAGGAACGGGATTGGAAGCACTGGCAGGCGCATATGGAAAGACTGATTGGAAGGATGGATGAACTGCTTACAAGAGAGGGAGAAACAGTTGCATTATGGACAGGAAGCGTTTGCCAGAAGGTGGAACCAGGAAAAATGGCAGGAAAGAAAGAAGGGGAAGAACGTGAGAACCCACATAGGTCGGAGGAGGAAAGCATGACGTTTTTTGAGAGAGAACTTAAAAAATTATTTGGAACGGGAGCGAACTTTTCAGAACCAAGGTTTGTCGGGAATTGTTGTTATGGAAGGCTGACGGATCAGATCCGTGTCAAAATCAACTTTCAGACAGGCATGGTTGCGGATCATTATGACCGATTGAAAGTGACCCTTTTGAATCGGAATGAAGGAATGATCGACAGCATGGTTGTGAAATTTGGAGATGTGTGGGGGCTGAAAAAAACGACTAATCCCAATTTTCGCGACGGGGTAAATCCCCACATCTGGTCCTATGGAAAGGAGATCGGCTGGTATGTATATCAGCCCGGAAAAGAGGATTATAAAGTACTCAGCGAAGCGATAAAAACCTATCTGCAAGTGTTTCAGGAACCGGAGGAAACTATGCAAATGGGACAGAAGATGTGTTAAGGGGAGGTGGTTAAAACTTGTTTATCTGGGATTTTGTTGCAGACACGGTTCTGGGACAGATCATTGACTGGCTGTATGGTCAGATTGTTGGATTTCTGGGGGATTTTTTCATGCAGATGGGAAGCATGGGGGCTGAACTGTTTGAAATGAGCTGGGTACAGTCTGTTGTGCTTCTTTTTTATTATCTGGCATGGGCACTTTATGTGACGGGAATCGTAGTGGCAGCCTTTGAATGCGGAATTGAATATCAGAATGGCAGGGGAAGCATACGCGATACTGCCCTGAATGTAATCAAAGGATTCCTGGCAGCCAGCCTTTTTACGACTGTTCCAGTGGAACTTTATAAGCTCAGTATTTCACTTCAGGGGAGTTTTACAGCCGGTATTACAGGATTGGGAGAAGATATTGGGACAGTTGCGGCAGGGATTGTGCAGTCTCTTCAGGATGCTGCTACCTGGCAAGAAGCTGCCACATCTGGAGTTTTTGGTGGAATCGGAAGTATCAGCAGCCCGATTTTTATGATTTTTCTCCTGATCCTCATGGGTTATGCGGTAATCAAAGTGTTCTTTGCGAACTTAAAACGGGGCGGGATCCTGCTGATCCAGATTGCAGTAGGGAGCCTTTATTTATTCAGTGTGCCAAGGGGATATATTGATGGATTTGTTGGCTGGTGCAAGCAGGTAATCGGTCTGTGCCTGACCGCATTTTTACAGGCGACGGTCCTGATCGCAGGTCTGATGGTCGTTAAGGATCAGGCACTGCTTGGTCTGGGACTTATGTTATCGGCAGGTGAGATTCCTCGGATTGCGGGGCAGTTTGGGTTGGAAACGGGAACCAAAGCAAATGTGATGGGAGCAGTCTATGCAGCGCAGGGAGCTATGAACCTAACAAGGACGGTTGTGCAAGTGGTTTCTAAGTAGAGAGGACGGTGAAGGATGGAACACAACAAACTGGTGTATATTGCATCTCCGTATTCTGGAGATGTTGAGCGGAATGTAGCATTTGCAAAGGCAGCCTGTCGTTATGCCATGAACCAGGGGGTTACGCCAATTGCCTCCCATCTGTTATATCCGCAGATGCTGGATGATGGAGTCCCAGAAGAGAGGAAGCTGGGAACAGATATGGGGCTTCGGATTTTGAAGGTGTGTGAGGAAGTCTGGGTGTGTGGAAGTGAACTGTCTTCAGGAATGGAGCAGGAAATCCGTGCAGCAAGGCAGCTTCAGATTCCGCTTAGACGGGTCAGCGAACAGGAGATTGGATGGGAACTATGTGAAGTACCGATACAAAAGGGAATGGAGATGGGCGGATGATGACACTGGGGAGTCTGTTTGACGGGATTGGAGGATTCCCTTTGGCGGCAGTTCACTGTGGAGGTGTACCGGTATGGGCCAGTGAGATAGAACCGTTTCCCATGAGGGTAACCAAACTCCGGTTTCCAGATATGATCCATGTAGGGGACATTACAAAACTGGATGGAGCAAAATTGCCGCCTGTGGATGTAATCTGCGGAGGCAGCCCCTGTCAGGATTTGTCAGTAGCCGGATTACGGAAAGGATTGGCAGGGGAGCGCTCCGGTCTGTTTATGGACCAGGTACGCATAGTAAAGGAGATGAGAGCAGAGGATGAAAGACGAGGGGTATCAGATGACTTTATTCGACCTCGATACCTCGTTTGGGAAAATGTCCCTGGAGCATTCAGTTCCGCAAATGGAGAAGATTTCCGGGCGGTCATCGAGGAGATTGTCCATATCAAGGACAGTACCTGTCATGTGCCTCGACCTGACACCGGGCGCTGGGAATCTGCTGGGGCTGCCATTTTGGGAGATCAATTCAGCCTGGCTTGGAGAGTCTTGGATGCTCAATACTGGGGAGTCGCCCAGCGCCGCCGTAGAATCTTCCTTGTCGCAGATTTTGGAGGACTCACCGCACCAAAGATATTATTTGAGCAGGAACGCCTGCCTGGGGATCCTGCGGAGGGCCAAGATCAGGGGAAAGGAGTTACCGCCGCAGCTGGAAACAGCTCTGCGGATTCAGGCGGGAGTAGAGTAGCAGAGGAAAAACAGGTGGATATTTTTGCGGTTCATATTGATCAGAGGGAAGAAACAATCAACCTTAATGGAATATCCGGAGCTTTGATGGCAACGACCAATTTGCAGATGCAGACCTTTGTGGCAGGGGGGATGAGGAAGTTTGAAAGTGCAGAAAAAGAAGAGTGTCTGTGCCTCAATGACCAAGGAGGAGAGCGTATGGATGTTTCGGTCGATGTAACAGCAACCCTGCGGGCAGGGATGAGTGGTCATCCGCCTTTGGTGATGGGCATCCAGCAGGGGAGTGCTGGGGCAGAGGAAACTCCGGATCTAGCCCTTACAGAGGAGGCAGAAACCGGCGGGAACAATTACCAGATTCTGTTTGAGAATCACGGGATTGATGCCAGATATACAGGTCCGCATGAGGTGGCCCCTACCATGTCAGCCCGGTATGGAACAGGAGGAAACAATGTCCCACTGGTTTCAGATATGCCGGAGAGTTATTGTATTGCCGGAAATATCATTGATCGGGAAGTACAAAATGGAGGAAATGGTCTGGGATGCCAGCCGGATATATCCTATACTCTTACGAGCGCAGACCGTCATGCAGTGTTCAGCCGCCAGAGAAGTGATGAATTTCTGCAAAATCGGGTAACAGCGACTCAGAGTGCCAGACAGCATAAGGATGCTACGGATCTGGTGTGTGAGCCGTATCAGAATACGGTAGGAACCATTGGATATACAGATCATAAGGGGATTAATAATCAATATGTCAGCGAAGATAAATGTATTGTTGAGAACCGGAAACTGATCCGGAGACTGACGCCTTTGGAGTGTGAACGGTTGCAGGGTTTTCCGGATCACTGGACAGATATCCCTGGTGCCTCGGACAGTGCCCGTTATAAAGCTCTTGGAAATAGCGTAGCGATACCGTGTGTGGATTTTGTTCTCCGTGGTATCGCTTATTTTTTGCGCAAGATGAAGGAGGAGAAAGAACCATAAGATTGGTAGTTCTGCTTCCGTTTTCAGGCAATCTTTGTTGGGTATCGTCATAGCTATCTCATCTCTTTATGGATATACTTGGTTTGTAAAAACGAGGAAAGGAGAGTCAAATGGAAGAGCGTAAGAAAAATTTATGCGCCATGATTCCAGAATCCCTGCATAAGAAAGTTCGGGAAGAACAGGAAGAATGGGGAATCAAGCTGAACGAGTATATGGAACGGATTCTAAAAGACCACTTTGAGAAGGGAGAAAGAGAGATGGCAAACGGAACCAGGACACTGGCATTTCAGGTATCAGAGGAGTTTTTTCAGAGGTTAAAAAAATACCTCAAAAAGACAGGACAGAGCCAGAAAGAATTTGTGATCGGACTGATTGAAGATGTACTTTCGCAGGAAGAACATGTAGTATCTGGAGAGATGCAGGAGACAGAGGGAAAGGCAGAACTTGAGGAAACTGAATAAGAGGAAGGATCGAACATACCGCCGGCAGAGCTTCATCATGCCGGCGGTTATTATTTGGAGGTGATCGGTTGTATATTTATCCGGACCATTTGAAATCAAAAGCAACACTTTGGTTATGGCAGCTTCGGGACATTGGGATTCTTGGTATTTGCGGATTGGTCTCCATTTTAGCAGCTACGCAGGCGGGATTTATGTTCCCTTGTGTTCTGACAGGGGTATATGGATTTCTGACGATCCGCTTTGAAGATACCAGCATTCTGGATTTTATCCGGTATGCCTGTGCGTATTTTTTTATGCGTCAGCAATTTTTTGAGTGGAGGTATGAATGAGCAGGGAGAAACGAAAAGCGAAAAAAGAGGCAGAGAAGCGCCTCTCCACACGGCAGTTCATTGGTGCAAAGGAGATTACAGACTACAGTCTGGTGACCTACGGACAGGGGGAGCTGGTGTATTTTATTGTAAAACCAACGAATATTTCTGTTTTGTCCGAATCTAGTGTCGGGGCAAGAATCTATGCTCTTATGACTGTACTAAAAGGAGTGGCAGAGATTGAGATGCTGTGTCTAAACAGCAGGGAAAGCTTTGAAGACAACAAGCGGTTTCTGAAAAGTCAGATGGAGCAGGAAGAGAATCCAGTCATACGCCGTCTTTTGGAACAGGATCAGACCCATCTGGACCGGATTCAGGTGCAGATGGCGACAGCCCGTGAATTTCTGATTATGCTGCGGTTAAAAGATGAAAAGGAATCGGATATTTTTCCGTACCTTTCCAGGATTGAAAAATCCCTGAAGGAACAGAGTTTTTCTGTTAAACGGGCAGATAAAGAGGATATCAAACGTATCCTGGCTGTTTACTATGAGCAGAACGTGACCACAGAGAAGTTTGAAGACTTTGACGGGGAGCGGTGGATCATACCAGAGATTTAGAGTGAGGAGGAGATGACTTGAAAAAAGGAAGAACAGCAGTTGATGACAGGGAAGATAATGTGCGTATCCAGGAATTTCTGGATATGATTGCCCCGTCTGTCATTAAATTTGAAACAGATCATTTTATTTGCGGTAACACCTATCGTTGTGTCTGGGCACTGCGGGAGTACCCGACTGCTACGGAAGAGCAGGCAATTCTTTCACATTTAGGGGAGAAAGATGGTGTAACCTTGCGGATCTATACCCGTCATGTGACACCCGTTGAGGAGCGGAAGATCATCAGTAATGCAGCCAACAAAAACCGGATGGATCGGAGCAATACCAGTGATTTACAGCAGACTGTTTTGGCTGAAAGTAATTTACAGGATGTAACTACCATCGTAGCCCAGATGCACCGTAACCGAGAACCCCTCCTCCATACGGCAGTATATCTGGAGTTGTGTGCCCATGATCTGGAGCATTTGAAGCTTCTTCAAACAGAAGTACTAACGGAACTGATCCGGTCAAAATTGAATGTAGACCGACTGATCCTCCGTCAACAACAGGGGTTCCGGTGTGTAATGCCAAGCGGTTATAACCTGTTTAAGGATCAGTTTGAGAGAGTGCTTCCGGCCAGCAGTGTGGCGAATCTGTATCCCTTTAACTATTCAGGAAAGACGGATCCTCATGGGTTCTATATTGGGAGAGATAAATTTGGGAGTAATGTACTGGTGGATTTTAACCGGAGAGCAGATGATAAGACGAATGCCAATATCCTGATTCTGGGAAACAGCGGACAGGGAAAAAGCTATCTGCTTAAATTGCTGCTGACGAATTTAAGGGAGTCCGGAATGCATATCTGCGCTCTGGATCCGGAAATGGAGTATGAAGATCTGACCAATAATCTGGGAGGGTGTTTTATCGACTTAATGAGTGGGGAGTTCATTATCAACCCTCTGGAACCGAAAACCTGGGACGAAGCGGGAAGCCCGGAGGATCTGGATGCACCTCAGACCTTTCGCATCCGGTCCAGATTATCCCAGCATATCAGTTTCTTAAAGGACTTTTTCCGAAGCTACAAGGATTTTTCCGACAGGGAAATCGATGTGATTGAGATCATGCTGCAGAAGTTATATACCAGATGGGGGATTACAGACGAAAGTGATTTTGAATGCCTGGCTGCGGAGGATTACCCAGTTCTCTCCGATCTTTATGCGTTCATTGAGGAAGAATATCAGGGATTTGACGAAAACAGAAGACAGCTTTATACAGCAGAAATGATTCAGAGTATTCTTCTTGGGCTGAATTCTATGTGTGTGGGAGCTGAGAGCAAGTTCTTTAATGGACATACCAATATCACCGATG
The DNA here is from genome assembly GCA_020735665.1 of Lachnospiraceae bacterium GAM79. NCBI lineage: Bacteria > Bacillati > Bacillota > Clostridia > Lachnospirales > Lachnospiraceae > Lachnospiraceae bacterium GAM79. The sequence continues at coordinate 2,200,597 of CP085928.1, read as the reverse complement.
ATGGCTTCATTACCTTTGGGGTAAAAGGACTGTTACAGGCCAGCAGGAGCCTTAAAAATGCATTGCTTTTTAATGTGCTTTCGTTTATGAGCGATGTTCTTTTGACACAAGGCAATACGGCAGCCAGTCTGGATGAGTTTTATCTGTTCCTTTCCAACCTGACTGCAGTAGAGTATGTTAGAAATTTTATGAAGCGTGTGCGAAAAAAAGATTCTGCAGTTATCATAGCCAGCCAGAACCTAGAGGATTTTAATCTGGATGGCGTGAGGGAGTATACCAAGCCGCTGTTTTCCATCCCGACGCATCAGTTTCTGTTCAATGCGGGGAGCATTGATGCCAAGTTTTATACGGATACCCTGCAGCTGGAGGATAGTGAGTATAACCTGATCCGGTATCCACAACGGGGAGTCTGCCTGTATAAATGTGGAAATGAGCGATATAACTTAATGGTAAATGCCCCGGAACACAAAGCCAGACTGTTCGGAAAGGCAGGAGGACGCTAAAAGGGGAGACTATGAATGGAGTTAAAGGAGCAGAAATTTGGCATTGAGATTGAGATGACCGGCATTACCCGTGCGAAAGCGGCTGAGGTAACGGCAGAGTATTTTGGAACTAGAGTCAAATATCTGGGAACCTATTACGATACCTATGCAGCCATTGACACGGAGGGGCGGCAGTGGAAGTTTATGAGTGATGGGAGTATAACAGCGCAGAAAAAATCGAATGGGAGAAAGATCAATGCAGGGAGAGAATATCAGACGGAGATGGTAAGTCCCATCTGTCGCTATGAGGATATTGTGACGATTCAGGAGATCATCCGGAAGCTGAAAGAGCATGGGGCACTGACGAATGGAAGCTGCGGTATCCATGTGCATATCAATGCGGAACCGTTTGATGCCAGAACCCTTCGTAATATCACTAATATCATGGCAGCCAAGGAAGATCTGATCTATAAAGCTCTGGGGGTGTCCGTGGATCGACAGCATCGGTGGTGTCAGCCAGTAGACACACGATTTTTGGAAGAATTAAACAGAAGAAAACCAAAGAGTATGGAGGCAGTGGAACGGATCTGGTATAACGGGGAGAGCCGCAGAGACCAGCATTATGATGATAGCCGCTATCATTGTCTGAACCTTCATTCTGTTTTTCAGAAAGGAACAGTGGAATTTCGTCTGTTCAATGGGACGCTTCATGCAGGCAAGATTAAGGCCTATATCCAGTTTTGTCTGGCGATTGGCGCCCAAGCGCTGAATCAGTCCTGCGCCAGCAGAAGAAAAACTCAGACCAGCAATGAGAAGTATACATTCCGCACTTGGCTTTTACGGCTAGGATTAAATGGGGAAGAATTCGCCACAGCTCGTCAACATCTGCTGGCAAATCTGCCGGGCTGTATTGCCTGGAAGGATCCGGCTCAGGCGGAAGCACAAAAGGAAAGAATGCGACAGAAGCGGGAGAAGGAATTGGCAGAACGGATCCAGAGACAGGAAACCATTCATCCAATTGAGGAATTAGAATCAGCTGGGGAAGCACAGGAATCCCCGGCTTTTTGTATGCGAATGTGACAGGAGGAAGCAAATTGAAAGGAAAACAAAGACTTTATATTGCCTATGGGAGCAATCTGAATCTGGAGCAGATGGCATTTCGTTGTCCGACTGCGAAGGTAGTAGGAAAGAGTGAATTAAAGGATTACGAACTGTTATTTCGGGGAGGCCGCAGGGGGGCTGTGGCAACCGTAGAACCTAAAGCAGGGAGTACTGTGCCGATACTGGTCTGGGAGATTCAGAAGAAAGACGAGGCATCGCTGGATCTTTATGAAGGGTATCCGAATTTCTATGATAAGCAGATGCTGGAGATTGAACTGGATGGAAAAATTGTTCCGGCCATGGTTTATGTGATGACACCAGGGCATTCATTTGGAATTCCCTCTGACTATTATTCCAATGTAATCTGGCAAGGGTACGAAACGGCAGGGTTTGAAACCCAGTTTCTGGAGGACGCAATCGAACATGCTTATCAGCTTGTACAGAAACAGGAAAGAGAGGGAGACTTCTATCAGCAGAGCCTGTTTCATATGGGGGGCTATGATGGAATGAAATAAATCCTGATGCGTCAGATGAATATCTCGATAAAAAGTGTGGAAGGAGTGATTTTATGGCCGTCTCAGCTGCCGCTGTGACAGCAAAACTGGTAGCGCTTACCCTATCTGACCGGAATGGGCGGACTGTGGTTTTTTCTGTTATTGCAGCATTAGTAACCCCTGTTATTTTAATTGCCACCATGATTATGTGCACGCTTTCTGGGACTGTAGACCATAACATTTCTGCTGTCCAGCTGTCCTTTCATGGAGGGTATTTGTCCTCAAAGGTGCCAGCAGAGTATCGGATGTACATCGAAAATATGCAGGACAGTTTTGAAAAACTGGATGGGGTGTTAAATGAAATTAATGGTATGGCAGAAGCCGAAGAAGTAGATCCCTACCAGGTAAAAGCGATTTTTTATGCCCTGTTTTTTGGTAAGGAGTACCCTCGGATGGATGAGGGGGACTATCGGGCATTCGCAGATTGTTTTGTAGAGTATGAGGAGAGGGAGGATGAAGAGGGAGAAACCTATACAGTTGCAATTCCAATCCAAAGCCTGAATATGGTCTACGGAAATCTTGCTGCAGAATTAAACCAGGAGGTTTCTCTGGAAGATAAAACGAATGTACAGCGCATCTATATGCTGGCAAAATACGGTGTGAGTGTACCAGGTGGAAATGGTCTTCCTCCCGGACAGGCTATGGGAGATGGGAGTTTTTCCGCGCTGATGGCAGAGGCAACCCGTTATATTGGTTATCCCTATGTATGGGGCGGTAGTTCTCCAGACACCAGTTTCGACTGCAGTGGATATATCTGTTGGGTCTACACGAGATCCGGGGTGTATCACCTTTCCCGAACAACAGCTCAGGGGATTTATGACCAGTGTGCGATTGTGTCAAGAGAGGAAGCTAGACCCGGAGATCTGGTGTTTTTTACGGGAACTTATGCATCTGCAGGGGCGGTCAGCCATGTGGGGATTTATGTTGGAGGCTCTAGGATGCTGCATTGTGGTTCGCCTATTGGCTATGCGGACCTTACTTCTCCTTACTGGAACAGCCATCTGTATGCTTTTGGAAGGCTGGCAACTATTCCGGAATGAGGCAGCTAAAAATGAAATTTGTGCAGATTTGCCTGGACAGTTTATGGATATGTGATATCGACTTTTAGAAAAAAGTTCGGTATTGTGTGTGGCTGAAAGGAGGGAAGTAACCGATGGATGAGATTATGGATCAGTTAAATCAGGTAATCGAAGAACGAGTTCTGGAGCTGAAGAGAAAAAGTGAAGAGGACAAGGTTCCCGCTTATTGCACAGAGACCAAGGAACATGTCCTCCGCATGGATCGAATTCTCAATAGCCTTTCAGAGGATGACCGGCAATGGTTGGATGACCAGCTTATGGCTAAAATGGATATACCGGAACAGGAGCGTTTGAGGTATTATAAGGCGGGTCTTGCAGATGCCATTGAACTAATCCATTATTTAAGAACCTGATGAAACGAGATCGGGCGGCTGTGTGAGCAGCCGCCTGATTTGCTTTCTGAAAGAAAAAGGAGATTTGAAATGAGAAATACTACGATCAATGTCAGTTTTAACACAGAAAAATTGGATGCGTTAAAGTTCCACATGGAAAAAAGGGACACCGATCTTCAGGGGGAATTAAATGATACAGTACAGAAACTGTATGAAAAATATGTCCCGCAGGCTACCCGTGAATATATTGATGACAAGGTGGCAAGAGAAATATCCACCAGAGAACGTACCCGTAGAGCTGATCGGACTGTAAGACGGGAGGAGTCCCAGCTGGAAGAATCAGAAATCGTATGATAACCAGAATAAAGAAAACGGAATCCCCAGTCATCCATGACATCCCCGTGTAGCCCCCTGTGTGCCCCTGTGTCGGGCTTTGGACAGCTAGGTGGCATCGTGGTACCCATACGAGGATTTTAAGCGGTGTTGGGCAAATGTGAGAGAAGGTTATGGAAACAGCAAGAACACGGGGGATATGGGATTCCTGAGTGGTTGGCAGGGTCGAAACGTGTGCAGGTTAAAGGGGGTATGCTGCTTTTGGCAGCCTACCCCTGGAAAACACCGACCGGCAAAGCCGTTCGGGAAATCTGGTTTGAATACTTTTGGAAAAGGCGGTCGAAAGAATGGTGCTGGATTTTTGAAAGTGGCAGGATTTTGGAGGAAATGAGAGAGATTTTGTGAATACCTGGTAAGGAGGGAACGATGGGGAGCGAAAATGCGAAAGTCCGTGTTGGGATTTATATTGAAAAAGCTATATTAGAACAGGCAGACGGGTTGTTGGAGACTGCCAATGTGCGTTCCAGAAACGAATTTGTAGCAGAAGCACTTAAATTCTATATGGGGTATCTTCTTGCAGGAAAAGCAGAAAATTATTTTTTGCAGTCACTGGCTTCTGTGCTTACGGGAACCGTTCAGGATAGTGAGAACCGTCTGGCCAGGATGGACTTTAAGATAGCAGTGGAATTGTCCAAGCTCTCACAGGTAATTGCCTACACCCATGATGTGGATGAAGAATCTTTAAACAGGCTGCACGTAAAATGTGTTGATGAAGTGAGACGGATCAATGGAACTGTGAAGTTTGAAGATGCGTATCATTATCAAAAGCGGGATGTGTAGATATTGTTGGAAAGGAAACGATGGAAAGAGAATTTATTTGTACTTCCCTCTAGTTGTGTGATGAATTTTCAGAAGAGATAAAAAATAGATTTGTCCTTTACGATGCAATAACTCATCGATTATAATATACTAAGAAATGAATCGAGGTGTAGAATTTTGAATGAGAGAGAACAAATCATTCAACTATGGTTCAAAATGTGGCTTACACAACAGGATCTTGGTATGGATGACATTTTTGCGGAAGACGTGATTTATACTGAAAGCTGGAGTCCAAAATATAATAACCGTCAAGTTGTAAAACATTGGTTTAATGAATGGAATACACGTGGCAAGGTGATGGAGTGGAAGATCAAGCAGTTCTTTCATAAAGATAACCAGACGGTTGTAGAGTGGTATTTTAAAAATGAAATGAATAATGGGAATATAGAGGAATTTGACGGAATGTCCTTGATTGTATGGACAGCAGATAATAAAATAAAATCATTAAAGGAGTTTGGATGTAACTTAAACAATTATAATCCTTATGAGGATAGTGATACGCCTAAATTTAGAGATGAAAAGACTAGTTGGTTTTAATCAGAAACAGAAAAATTATATGTGTTAATCTGGCCGAGGAGGCTTGATTATAAAAGTAAAGATAAAAACGCAACGTATGCAGTGATGCATACCAGAGCCGGTAGGTAGCCCGGCCGTCCTGCATATTAGGGTAAGTAACCTGCCCCTCCGGGTTGTCCATTCTTTGCTCATTTCAATCATTAAGGAGGGATTGCCATGAGTATAAGGACAGGCAAGCTGACAGTGTTTTTTGAGGAACCATTTTGGGTAGGTATTTTTGAGAGAGTTGAAAATGGGAAACTTTCCGTTTCCAAAGTAACATTTGGAACTGAACCAAAGGACTATGAGATTTGGGAGTTTGTGCTAAAGGAATATGATCGTTTGCAATTTAGTCCATCTGTGGAGGTTACTGCAAAGGAACTAACAAAAAACCCAAAGAAGCTCCAGCGTGAAATTCATAAACAAATGTTGGATAGGGGCGTTGGAACAAAATCTCAGCAAGCACTAAAGCTGCAGCAGGAACAAAGGAAACAGCAGCGTAAGTCTAAAAGCCGGGAAGACAAATTGGCAGAAGAGAAAAAAATGTTTGATTTAAAACAAAAAAAGAAAAAAGAGAAACATCGAGGGCATTAAGAATGTAATGTATTCTTACACAAAATTTGGTTTGAGGTAAACGATGGCATCAAGTAAAAATTATTTACAATTTGTTTTAGAGCAGCTGTCCGAGTTGGATGAAATTACATATCGGACGATGATGGGAGAGTTTATTATTTATTATCGTGGCAAGATTGTAGGAGGCATTTATGATGACAGACTGCTTGTAAAACCCACAAAGTCAGCAATTGCCTATATGACAGATCCGGTATATGAAGTACCTTATGAGGGAGCAAAAGAGATGCTGCTGGTAGAGGAGGTTGATCAGAAAGAATTTTTGACAGGACTGTTCCACGCGATGTATGATGAACTGCCGCTGCCCAAACCCAAAAAGAAAAAATAGGTATTGCGAAGGGAAAACAAATAAATGGACAAGGCAATTTTGTATATACATGGTAAAGGTGGAAATCCGAAAGAGGCAGAGTATTATAAAGCGCTCTTTGAAGAATATGATGTAATTGGTTTTGACTATTCCTCACAGTCACCTTGGGAAGCGAAAAAAGAGTTCCCCAGATTGTTTGATAACCTATGCGGAACATATGAAACGGTAACAGTGATTGCGAACAGCATTGGTGCTTTCTTTGCTATGAGTGCTTTGGCAGACAGCAAAATAGAGAAGGCATACTTTATTTCTCCGGTTGTAGACATGGAAAGATTGATTCGGAATATGATGCAGTGGGCGAATGTGACCGAAGATGACTTGCAGAAACAGAAAGAAATCCCGACATCCTTTGGGGAAACACTTTCCTGGGCTTATCTTTGTTATGTGAGGGAGCATCCTGTTACCTGGACTGTTCCAACGCACATTCTGTATGGAGAAAAGGATAACCTGACATCGTATGAAACAATAGCTGAGTTTGCAGATAGAATCGGAGCAACACTTACAGTTATGGAAAACGGGGAGCACTGGTTTCATACGAAAGAGCAGATGGACTTTCTTTCTGACTGGATCAAGCAATGTACATGATATGTTCAAATATTGAAACTATGTAACGGAAGAAGATGTGATAAAAAGTAAAAGGAGCCATGGTGTGTGATAAGCCATAGGTTCCTTTTTGCTTTCTAAAAAGGAGTAACATGACAAAACTTATTTTTACTTCCCGATATTTAAAAGATGCAAAACCATCTCAGAAAGAAAATTATGTCCATTACATTGGAACGCGGAAAGGGGTAGAGAAAATTGATACAAGTAAAAAGCACCTCCCAGCAACGGTGAGTCAAAAGAAGTTAGTGCATCAGCTCCTGCAGGATTTTCCGGCGACAAAAGAAATGCTGGAGTATGAAGATTATCAAAGAAAACCAACAATCGAAAATGCCTCGGAATTTATTTTCTGTGCATTGGAACAAAATCTTGATATAGCAGCGACGCGAAAAAATTATGTGGATTATCTGGCGCATCGTCCCCGTGTAGAAAAGATTGGTGAGCATGGTCTGTTTACAGATGAGGGAGAACCGGTGGTTCTTGGACAGGTGCAGAATCAAGTGGCAGATCACAAGGGAATTGTGTGGACCCATGTGATTTCCCTTCGGCGCGAGGATGCAGCCCGGTTAGGGTATGACAGTGCTGTTCAGTGGATGGCATTGCTGCGTTCCAAACGGGCAATGCTGTGTAAGCATATGAAAATTGACAGCGCCAATCTGAAATGGTACGCTGCATTTCATAATGAAAGCCATCATCCCCATGTTCATCTATTGGTGTACTCAGTAAAAGATGGAGAAGGGTATCTGACAAAGCAGTCGATTGAGGCCATGCGTTCTGAGCTGGCGCATGATATTTTCCGTCAGGATTTTGCAAATATTTATGAGGAACAGGCGCAGTCTCGTATGGATTTAAAGGAACGGTCGGAAGTTGTAATGAAGACATGGATAGATGAAATACGGGCGGGGACGCTTAAGAGTTCGGAAATTGAAACCAGTATGATGCAGCTTTCTAAACGGCTGCAGAATACAGGTGGGAAAAAGGTTTATGGCTACCTGAAGAGAGATGTGAAGGATCTGGTCGATCACATCGTAGACGAGTTGGAGAAAGATGACCGGGTGTCTGCCCTGTACCGGGAATGGGGGCTATGGCAGGATGAGATTGTGAAGACCTACCGAAAACAGACGGAAGAATTACCGCCTTTATCAAAACAGCCTAAATTAAAAAGTATCAAAAATATGGTGATTGCAGAAGCATTGAGGCTTGGCAGTCATCATTTTTTGTTTGAAGAGAATGAAGATGGATACTCAGAACCAAAGGACGATTTTTTTATACAAGAACCAAATCCGGTAGCAGAGCTGACAGGGGAACTAGATTCGGACTATGCGGAGGAGGAACTCAAGCAAGAGCTTTTTCCTAATGGCAGAAAAGAAAAATCCAGTTCCAACTGGTGGACAGATGGATATATACAGGCTAGGAATTATTTGTATGGCAGCGATTCTACATTACAGGATTTTGAAAAGGCATATCAGAAGTTCCTTCAGGAAGCAGAGCAGGGGAATGGGTTTGCCATGCACGACCTTGGCCGGATGTTTGCGGATGGCTTGGGACGGGATGCGGATGTTGGGCTGGCACAGAAATGGTATGAGAAAGCATTGGAAGCATTTCTTGTAAGAGAAGAATCCGTAAAGAAAAAGGAGAAACCCTATCTGCAATATCGTATTGGGAAAATGTATGCTTCTGGTTTGGGAGCAGAACAAAATTATGAAAAGGCGGCACACTGGTTTTCTCAGGCGGCTGCAATGGATCATAAGTATGCCCAGTATTCGCTGGCTGGGCTTTACCGGCGGGGCCGGGGGGTGGAGCAAAATGATATACGGGCGTTTTCTCTATATATGAGTTCAGCAGAGCAGGGAAATCCTTATGCCAGCCTGGAACTGGCGAAGATGTATAGGGATGGTTTGGGTACAGAGCCGGATTTACAGCAGGCAGAGTGGAGATTTCAGAATGCGTATTCCGGTTTTGTGGTTCTGGAAGAAAAAAGTCATGATGATAAACTCCAGTACCGGATTGGTCAGATGCTTCATACTGGAACGGGAACCAGCAAAGATGATGAGGGGGCGGCCAGGTATTGGGAAAAGTCTGCAAAGCTGGGGAATATCAATGCTCAGTATGCACTTGGAACACTCTGGCTGGAAACGGGAAGTGGAGACAGCGGCCAGGCAGTGGAATGGCTTACAAAAGCAGCAAATGCAGAGCACTCAGCTGCCCAGTATGTGTTGGGGAAATTATACCAGGATGGTGTGTATTTTAATAAAGATATGGATCAGGCCATGAAATGGTTCCGCTCTGCAGCGGAACTTGGAAATGAATATGCTGCATATCGGATGGGATGTTTGTTGCTTTTGGGGGAGGAAATACCGAAGGATGTGGAAGCGGCTGTGAAGTGGCTCAGCCTGTCAGCGGAAAAAGGAAATCCGTATGCGCAGTATCGGCTTGGAATGCTATATCTCAAGGGGGAAGAGTATTCTCCTCAAGTGGAAGTGGCAATGAAATGGCTTCAACAGGCAGCGGAGCAGAAAAATGAATGGGCCTTTTATCAGTTAGGGAAGTTATATCTTTCAGGAGAACATGTAACGAAAAATGTGGAAACAGCAGTACATTACCTAGGACTATGTGCGGAAAAAGGAAACCAGTATGCCCAGTATGTATTGGGAAAGTTATATCTCTGTGGCAGAGATGTTTCCCGTGATCGGGAAAAGGCAGTGGAATATCTGACAGCATCGGCAGAACAAGGAAATCTGTATGCCAGTTTTTTACTGGAACATCTGGATGCATATCAGGATCCATCCTTGTTTCTGGCAGCAACCAGACTGCTTCATCATCTGGAAAAGCTGTTTTGCGAAGAAGTACAGAGACCAATGGAAATGAAGCGGTATCAGATTGACCGGAAACGACGCAGGAAACTGTTAGAGAAAAAGCAGGCTCAAGGACATCATAGGGAGGATCAGGAGCCGGCACAAGGTATTTATTGACGAAGGAGGATGGCATGGGAGAATTTGTTTATTTTACGGAAGAACAGAAACAGAGGGCCAATGCGGTGGATCTGGAAGATTTTCTTTCCAGGCAGGGGGAAAAGCTGCTTCGTTCTGGAAGAGAAAAGCGCCTGGCCAGTGATCACAGTATTACAGTGAGGGGAAATCGATGGTATGATCACGCGACAGAAAAGGGAGGCTGTGCCATTGACTTTGTGCGGATGTTTTATAACCAGAGCTTTCCGGACGCAGTTACAATGCTGCTTGGCGGAGAACAGGGAGTTGCATACCGGGAAAGCGTGAATCAGCAACTAGAACCGAAAAAGCCATTCGTACTTCCAGAGGCGAACCAGACCATGCACCGTGCTTTTGCGTATCTGATAAAGACAAGGTGTGTGGATCCTAAAGTAGTATCTGTATTTGCAGGAAAACACATGATTTATGAAGATGTCAAATATCATAATGTTGTGTTTGTGGGTTTTGATTCAGATGGAATTCCACGCCATGCACATAAAAGGGGAACCTGTCAGAAGGGACAACCATTTAAGGGGAATGTAGAAGGATGTGATCCAAGGTACAGTTTTCGTTGGATTGGGAAGAGTAATACCGTGTATGTATTTGAGGCACCGATTGATATGCTGTCTTTTATTTCCATGTATCAAAAGGGGTGGATGGATCATAGTTATGTGGCACTCTGTGGGGTGGCAGAACATGCGTTGATGCAGCTTTTGAATGATGCACCGCACATCTCCCAAATTGCTTTATGTCTGGATCATGATAAGGCGGGAATCCAGGCAAGGGAACGGATAAAGAAAAACCTGTCTGAGCGGGGATACCATATGGTATTCTCGCTTTTTTCAAATCTTAAGGATTGGAATGAGGATCTTCAAGAACTGAAGAAGCCACCGCCGGAATATATGAATAGACAGCAGACAGTTATACAGATGATGTGAGAGGAGGGGAGTAGGATACAGGGAGTCATTATATTTATTTGTATAGGTTTGGGGATGTTCGCTGTAATCGGCAGTCTGGTAATGATATCAAATCATTATACCTTAAACGGAATTAAATCGAGAACGGTAGGAGACGGGCAGTATGGAACTGCACGGTTTGCAACGGAAAAGGAAATACGGGAAACGTATGCACATGTACCATATGAACCGGAACAATGGAGAGCAGGAAAGCATCTACCAAAAGAGCAGGGGCTGGTAGTTGGATGCAAAAAGAAAGGAAATTCCATTTCAGCACTGGTAGACAGTGGAGATATTCACTGTCTCATGATCGGGGCAGCAGGAGTGGGTAAGACCGCAAACTTCTTATACCCCAATATCGAATATGCCTGTGCTTCAGGAATGAGTTTCCTCACCACAGACACGAAGGGCGATCTGTTTCGTAATTATGCAGGTATAGCCAAGGAATATTATGGCTATCGGATTTCCATTCTGGATTTACGAAATCCCACCCGTTCTGATGGCAACAATATCCTGACGCTGGTTAATAAATACATGGATGAGTATTTAAAGAATCCTGAAAATCTGGCAGCAAAGGCAAGAGCAGAGAAGTATGCGAAAATTACAGCTAAAACAATTATCTGCTCTGAAGGGGCTTCTGCCAGCAGTTATGGACAAAATGCTTTTTTCTATGATGCAGCAGAAGGTTTGCTGACTTCTGTGATTCTGTTGATTGCAGAGTATTGCCCGCCAGAGAAACGCCATATCATTTCTGTGTTCAAGCTGATTCAGGATCTTCTGGCGCCATCCCCCGTGAAGAACCGGAGCCTGTTCCAGTTACTTATGGATAAGCTGCCACCTACTCACAAGGCGAAGTGGTTTGCAGGAGCAGCTTTAAATTCTGCGGATCAGGCAATGGCCTCTGTGCTATCCACAACAATGTCCAGATTGAATGCGTTTCTGGATTCTGAGATGGAACAGATCCTGTGCTTTGAGAGTACTTTGGACACGGAAACATTCTGTAGGGAAAAGTCAGCAATTTTTATTGTGCTGCCGGAAGAAGATAACACGAAGTATTTTATGGTATCCCTGTTTTTACAACAGCTTTACCGGGAAATGTTGACGATTGCAGATGAACATGGAGGAAAGCTGCCCAACAGAGTCATGATGTTTGCAGATGAAATCGGAACCATACCAAAAATTGAATCCATGGAGATGATGTTTTCCGCAGGCCGTTCAAGACGGATCAGCATGGTTCCTATCATTCAAAGCTTTGCGCAGTTGGAAAAGAATTATGGAAAAGAAGGTTCCAGTATTATCATCGATAACTGCCAGGATATTTTGTTTGGAGGTTTTGCACCAAACTCAGAGAGCGCAGAAATCTTATCAAAAGCATTGGGAAACAGAACGGTGTTGTCTGGTTCTATATCCAGAGGAAAAAATGACCCCAGCCAGAGCCTGCAAATGATGAGCAGACCATTAATGGCGCCGGAGGAGTTAAAGACCTTGCCAAAAGGGAATTTCATTCTTGCTAAGACAGGGGTATGCCCTATGAAGACAAGACTTCCTTTGTTTTTAAAATGGGGTATCCGGTTTGAGGAGGTTTATGAAGTCCCGGAACAGGCAGCAAGAGAGGTTGTATATGCTGACCGATTGGAATTGGAGGAGGAAATAGTAAGGCGGTCTGATTTTGATGAGGAAGACTTATGGAGGGGATCTGTTGAAAGCGGAAAGTTGGAGGAGGCTTCTTTTTTAGGGGGAAAGGCTCATGGAGAGACAGCGAAGGAAAAACAGCATAAGGCAGCTACTCGAAGACTACCTCTTAGAACTGATTAGCAGAGAGGAGAACAGATGGCTTATTTTTCTAAAATTTATTCTTCAGATCTGCCTCATCGGGCTAAAGCTGTGTATATGTATTTGAAAGACCGGAGTAATACAGACGGACAATGCTATCCTGCGATTGGTACTATCGCAAAGGAATTAAACCTATCACGGAGAACTGTAGAGCGGGCGATTCAGGATCTGGTAAAGGCTGGGCTTATAAAAAAGGAACAGAGGTGGCGTGAAAACGGAGGAAAAAGCAGTCTTTTGTATACGCTGATAGACAGCAGCTAAAAGATACGCCACCAAGGGATCAGTTTGTTTTCTTGGTGGCATATGGGATATGGCAATATGACATATGAAGAGAAGGTATCACTTGAAGAAATATAATAATCAGAGAAAAAATTAGACAGTTATCTATAAAAAAAGAAGGTGAGTGTGAGGTTAATGCGTATCAATTTTTGGTGAATATAAAACAACTTAGGGTAAGAAAAATATTCCCGAATAAAACAATATGTGGTATAATAAAAGACAATGCTATGTGAATAAAAAGGGTGTTGCGATGAATCAATATATTGGACAGCAATTTGCTGCTTTAAGATACGAAAAAAATATTTTGGTTGTTGAAGAAACTACATCTGCTGGTGGATGCGGCTCCTTCAACGCGGCTTCTTCATGTCCTGCGTCAGCCTGTCTTTATGACAGTGCGGCGTGGGGCTTTTTTATTGCCTGAAAGGAGTATGAGAACATGAGTCTGAAATATACCTGCCCCAGCTGTGGAACCCCCTTGGGTTATGAGGGATTGTGTTGGAAATGTAAGTGCGAGCAAGAACGGCAAGCTGCTCTTGCCTGGACGCCGGAACAAATCACGAAGAAACAGAAAAACCTGATCCAGAACATCCAGAGGCTGGCTGATATGGAGGACCCGGAGTTCACCGACTTTTGGCAGTTGCTTGGCTACCATGATGCCATCACCCCGGAGATTCAGCGAGTGGCACTGGCCGCAGAGGTGTTCTGGCCGTGTGAAATCTATTATCACGCTCCCGCCGATGTGCGGGATGGTCTGATCCATGCGCTGTTGTCTGCGGAATATTCCAGCGCGGCTTCCAACCTGATGAGTTGCCTTGCTATGCAGGGAGATGACAAGGCAATGGAGACGCTGCTGGAGCTGGAGCGAAATCCCCGGCCCTGGCGCAAGGGCCTCTATGTGGACCCATCCAGCTATGCGCAGATCGGAGGCTGGACCTTCAACAAGGAGGGCCAGAAAATCCAACTCAACTTCGACACTTGCTATCCTATGGTCAAAGGAACCACCGATGAGAAATCTCCCGTCCGCATTGGCCGGGCAAGGGAGGACACATGCCCCCACTGTGGCGGGCGCATGGTGGACATGCTGGTATTGGACGGCCGGGATGAGCGGCTCCGGTTCCTGGGACTGGACGGCATCTTGACCGCCACCTGCTGCCCCAGCTGTGTGGGATTTCTCAAAGGCCCCGCCTTCAACCGGTTCACCCTGGATGGCGGCGTGGAGGTCTTCCCCTCCGAACTCTTTGACGGGGCGGAGAAGACGGATTGCTATGTCAGTTCCGAGGACTACAAGGCCCTCACGGAAAATCCCTTTGTGCTGGGCGAAGCGCCTGTGCCCCTGTTTTACGGCGCGGCCTGCCAGGATGTGAACACCATCGGCGGCTTTGCCAACTGGGTGCAGGACGCGGAATATACCACCTGCCCCCACTGCGGCAAACCCATGAAGTATCTGGCTCAGATCCAGTGGGATACGGTGTTTGATTGTGCGGAGGGCACGCTCTATGTGGAGTTCTGCTCGGACTGCCAGATCGTATCCATGCAGCACCAGCAGACCTGAGAGGAGACCTTGCCATGAGCTTACCAAAGCGTGACGGCGTACATGACCGCTACTATCTGATCCACAAGCCGGACACCTCCCCGGAGGTGCTGGCAGAGGCGGATCTCTGCATTCAGGATGTGCTGAATGGCACCGCCCGTGAAAATCACTCCGCCTACCCGACCGTAGTGCGAAATCACAACGGGACACCGTTTCTTCCCGATCAACTGCTGGAGCGGTATCTGACCGGTCTGCCGTTGAAGGAATTTCCCTGCGATGTTGCTGTTTCCCTATGCGATGCCATGCGGCGGCTGGTTGGCTGGGAAGAGATCCGCTATACATTGGAGAAGTACATAGAAAAGCAGGTGCAGGAGCGGTTCTTCCTTGTGGGAGAGCGGGATGATGGCTTTACCGTCTTCCCGCCCTGTACAGTACTGCCAGAATTGCATCCGGAGGATGTGGATGAAGGTCTGCTGCGCTTTGCCTGCTATGTGGCGATCTGCCATACGGTGTATGGGCAGAGTTTTGAATCCCTCACCACTGAACACATCCTTGGCCTGGTTTCCCAGATTCGTCCTGACATGGTAAAGGAACTGAAAACCAATGGTAGCGGCAAATTGCCGCCTAATATCCAAAAGCGGAAAACAAAGCACCTGACCGCCTCGGCTAACGACGCTTTCGCCACCATCCGCATTACCGCCAAGGACTGCGGCGAGGGGGCCTGTGAGGAGGCTCTCAGCTATCTGATTGAGATTTTGGAGCAGCCGGAGTTCCCCCGCAGCTACTCCATCGAGTTTCGCGGACCAGAGAAGATCTACCTGCCCATCCCCGGCCTGCCCAAGAAGGGTGTCCATCAGCTTTTTGCCTGTGCGGTGCGGTATCCCCGTCTCCATGTCCGGATGGAGAATTATGCTCGGCTGGCCATGCAGGAGGACGAGTGGTACAACAACCTCTCTGATGAGTCCTGCGCCATGCCTGGCACCTTTGCCGTGTTTGCCCTGGGACTGGAAGGGCCGAAGTGGTGGCGGCTGGTGTGCGATTACCTGGATCGCTGTGATGACGAGCACTCCTCTTTGCAAGAAAAGTTTATTCACACCTTTTTTAAGAAGTACGGGTTTACTGCTCAGTCCCTGCCGGTGCTGGTCCACGGTGTCCAGTCCATGCAGAATCTGAAGCCCGCAAAGGAGTTCCGCACCCTGATCGCCAATGAGGAGAGCCTGGATGCGCTACTGGAGATCAAGGGGCATCTGGAATATTACCTGTCGGAAGAATCCGGCAGCAACAAAAGGGCGCTGGCCTACCTGTGGCGTGATGTGCTCTGGGCCATCTGGGGCACAGCCTCTGAAAACGGCGGCAGCAAGGTCATCAAGACGGCGCCCAAGGAACTGAAAGAGAAATACCAGCAGGTATTTGCGTGAGGAGGAAGTAGAATGAACAGCGAACAGGTCACAGCATTTTTGCAAGAGCATTGGTATATTGCCTCGGTGCTCATCGGGGCCGTGATTTTAATTGGAGCGATCCGCAACTGGAACTGGCTCTGCAATCCCACTGGTACGCGAGATGCCCACCGCCACAGCAGAGGATACCGGCGGGTGGTGTTCTTCCTGCTGGGTGTCCTCCTGATCGTAGTGAGCATCTGGGGATTTGTACTGAAATTGAAATAGGAGGAGAAAGACTATGATGACTGAGAAATATCCCACCTGGCTCACCGGCCATGTGAAAGAGTGGGCGGAGAAGCGTTTGCCCACCGTGACACTCTGTTCCACCACCGGCAATGAACTGCTGGAGGTTTGGTATTACGGAGATCTGCTCACGGTGAAAGGAGAGCCCCAATCCTATATTGTAGATGGCTCTCCGGC
Organism: Lachnospiraceae bacterium GAM79; assembly: GCA_020735665.1. Classification (NCBI taxonomy): domain Bacteria; kingdom Bacillati; phylum Bacillota; class Clostridia; order Lachnospirales; family Lachnospiraceae; species Lachnospiraceae bacterium GAM79. The sequence continues at coordinate 2,184,240 of CP085928.1, read as the reverse complement.
TCCCGGACTGGTGGCAGCCCGTGATCCGGAGAGCGGCGAGGAGTTCGTCATCTTTGACGGTGGACGGCATGGCTACGACAATATGTTTTGCGATGAACATAATCCATCTGAATTGGAACACCGTCCCCTCAAGCGGTACGAAATCCCTGCCTCCAAACTGGTGCTGGAGCTGGGTTACAGTATCGACTATGAAGACGAAAAAGAAGACTTCGACCCGGACGAGGCAGATACTGTGGAACTAATCAACGGTGAGCGTATACCTTGGGAGCAGGTCAAGCGGGATGGCATCGACTATATCGCCCTTTACTATGTGAATGAGAAAGGAAAACCCGTCCAGATACTGGACGCGGAATTGGCATGAGTATGGTAATTCAATCCTTTGACAATCTGCACGACAACCGAGTCCTGCGCTACTGCGCTGACTTTGAAGCCCATACCCTGCACATGGATACCCAGACCGAGGCCGGAGAGAAAGTATCCGTTCGCTTCACCGGCCTGCTGGCCCACTGGTTTGAAAATGTGATTCAGGACAACATCCTCTTTGGTATGGAAGAGATTACCGTGGATGGGTTTTTCCAGCAGTACAAAGACCTGCTGGGCGGGACTATCTCTTACGGCTTTCCCGCCTGCTGCAGTATCGAGGAACTGCGGAAGCGCATGGAACGGGAGCACATCCGGGTATTTGTCATCGACTCATCCCTTGGACTGTGCGGATTTGTACTGGCTCAGGAGGTGGAACTGCAATGTCCATAACTGCCTATAAAGTAGAAGCCGTCGGTCATGACCGAACCGGAGAAGACTATGGCTATGTAAATATCATGTACCGCTATGGCAATAAGCAGTCTTGTCCTCGGCCAGATCAATGTGAAAAGCTGGAGGTCATGTGGGCGGATGAGAGCGTCTATGGGCCGCCTGCTCCCGGCAGCAAGGTGGGCGACTTTATAAAGACATGGCTGATGGGCTCCTGGGACTGCGGAGTATTCACCCACCGGGAGATTGCCCAGCGGCTCATGGATACCTTCACCGGTCTGAAGCTCAAGGAACTGGCGTGGTTTGAGAACCCCAGAGAAAAGACTCTGAAAAATGGTAAACCGCGTGCGCGCCGGGCCAAGTGGCTACCGGAGCGAGAGGTCGATCTGGTGTATCTCTACTCCGATTACTATATTGACGCAAGAGAACCTGCTTCTGCCCAAACCGACTTCTTCACCGTCACAAGGATGGACGCCTGGGGCGAGAGCACTTGATTCATGTGTACCCCGGAGGCCGCCGAGAAGCTGATCGCTATGAATTACGACAATCTGGCCGTCAAGGAAACCACCATTGTGGGATAGGAGAAAAATGAATGATGACTTTGGAACAACTGCCCCCCAAGGGCGTAAAGCGAGAACAGGCCATTTTGGAGCTGGGCAAGGATGAAGTAAACGCCGAACTGCTGTTCCAGCTTGTGAATACAGAAAAGGGCAAGTACAAAACGGCTGCTCAGAAGGCCTTGGCGCATCTGGAGTATGCCCCTGCTGCCCCACTGTGGGCCAAGTTGGTCAAGGGTAAATGGATGGGCAGCAATATCATGTCGGATGCCTGTTCCGACTGTGTATCGGAGCAGATCGCCCCAGTTATTCTGAAGACTCTCTCCAAGCTGCTGGACGAGGGGGACACAAAGCCGCTGGATATAGAACAACTGAACTTCTGTTTCCATTTGATGTTGGGGAAAGCCTCGCCTAAAATGCTGGAGGTCTACCGCTTCCTGGCGGAAAACACCCAGCGGATCGCCCAGCTGAAACGCACGCCTGTTTATTCTGATGATGATTGTACCTCCTGGTGGATCACGGACGGGCTTCGCATTTGGGATGCCACACCCAAGGAAAAAGAGAAAATTCCCGCTGTGGTGCTGACCGCCTCCCTGATCCGCAACCCGGATGAGCGACTGCAAGCATTGGCTGATGAGCTGAATGAACGCTACGGCGGCAACTGGCTGATGCCGGTCTTTATGAAGGCGATCATCACCCAGCCCAAGGAGCAGGTGTACGAGACCTATTCGCCCCTTCTGGATACGCCGCAAAAAGGCTATTTGTTCCATGCGCTGGGAATGCTCCATTACCGCTGTTATCCGGAAGGCTGGACCTATGAACGCCTGGGGCCGGATGGAATGATCGCTCTGATTTTCTGGGGGAATTATAGCTATGGAACCTATGACACAAGGTTTATGATTGAACGCTATGTGGATCTGGATGAGCGGTGGCTCTTTGATTTGGCCAAGGACCCGGAGGGCCGCAAACCTACGGTGACATGGCAGACCTACAACCGGAGCGGTGTGCTATATGGAAGCTACGACGAAATGTTCATCAGCCTGCTGCCCCGCAAGGTAGAAAACCCGGAACTGAAGAGCATTCTGCGGGACTACTTCCGTATTCGCAGCGAAAAAGTAAAAGTGGAAGAAAGTATTACTGTTTACAAAGATGCTGCTGAGCGGTTCGGGGATGAATGAGTACAAGACGAGAAAGCGGGTGCCTTATGTACCAAATTGCATATATTGGCCGCTGGGAGACCCTCCCGGAAACGGCTGCCGCCATCTGTGACCATGACACTCCCAAGTTGGAGGCGTTGCTCCAAGGCGGGCTGGATTTGGGTGCTCCTATCCAGCTCAGCGAATACATCAAGCTGATGCCATTGGAAATCGCGGTTTTTCGGAACGATGTGCCTATGATTCACTTCCTGCTGGAGCATGGAGCTGATCCCGGTCTGGCAGAGGAACAGCCCCTGCTGCTCACCGCTGCCCGCTGTTGTGGGCCGGAGGTGGTCACCCTCTTTGCTGGACAGGCCGTAAAACTCAGCCCGAAGCAGAAAGAGCGTGCCTTCCAGGAAGTACGCTGGGGCAAGCGCCCGGAGAATATCCCGGTGCTGGAGCAAGCCGGGATCACAGTGGACAAGTTTGGCGGCGAGGCATTTCGGGCCGCTGTGTCTGATGGAGAGGCCAAACTTGCCAAACTCCTGCTGGAAAAAGGTGCAGACATCAATTACCACAAGCCGGACATGGTGTTCCCTTATGCTTCCACCCCTGTCACCGAGGCCGCCCGCTCCAACGATTTCCCTATGGTGCGCTGGCTCGTGGAACAGGGGGCCGACATCACCATTGCCGACAAATACGGCGACCGGCCTTACACCGTGGCGGTGCAGAACAAAAATCAGGAGCTGGCCGACTACTTAAAAGCCCTGGAACCGGAGGACTGGCACAATGAGCAGGAAAAGATCCGGCAGCTCATGCCCTATAAACTGCCCGCCAAGCTGGTGGAATACTTGAAGACCGGCCCCCTGCGTTTGGAATTCCCGGAGCAGGAGTGGGTGAAATGGGCGGAGCTGTACGCCTACATGGATGTGCAGGAGATGACCTGGAAACGAAAAAGGCTGCTCTCCCTCATGGCGGCCATGGACAATTACAGCGACTACCTGCTGCTGTGGAGCCCCAGGGACAAAAAGCTGTGGTATCTGGACATCGAGCACAAGGAGTTCCATCCCCTGGCCAAATGGGAGGAATTTATCGCTGATCCCGGAAAATATCTCAATGGAATGATCGAGGGCGAGTTTGAGGAATAAGGAGCAAACCGATGACATCAATAGATTTTTTGAACAAAGTACATAAAATCCTGGATTCGCAGGAATACAACCTCTCTTACTCTCCGGCCAAGTCCAAGAATTATATGCTGTACTGCAATGGCAACTTCATCGGTGGCCCGTTCGATGAGGCGCTGTGCTTCGTCTACGCCGACAGTGTGAGTGAACTGCTGGGGCAGCCGGAACCCGTCTACCGCGGCTACTCCAGCACCGCCCAGCACAGGATGCTGGTGATCCCGGAGGAACATTGGGCGAAGGCGCTGAAATTGCTCTATACCGAGAAATTTGACTGGAGCCGGTTGGTGTACGACATCACCTACACCAGCATTGGAGCAGCAGTGGTGGAGGACTTCTACGACGAGAATGTGGTATTCCTGCGCTTCTGCTTTGAAAAGGAGCTGCTGAAAAAGAACCCTCTGGACCGGTATGACCGTATCCTGCGGATGGTCTATCTCAATCAGGACTTGACAAATACCGGTAAGAATTTGTTTCCTGAGTTGCTGGACAAGTTCCTTGCTTTTTATGATCGGAAAGGAAAGACCAGTCTGGAAACCATGCTGAAACGGTGGTACACCCAGCTTGAAAAGGAATACCACAATCATATAGAGGGATGAGGAGAATGATCTATGTTTGAAGAATTTTATGAGATGTACGAGCCCGAGGAGCAGGAAGTGGTCGCTCTGATCAATCGCTGCATCGGGGGCGGATATAACAACAAGGGTGGCTTTTGGCAAATGACCGTTGTGACGCTGGGCATGGTGTTCTGTGACACCGGCAAAGTTACCACCAAAGAGGAGCGGCTGGAGTGGCCAGTCACAGACGAGGAACGAAACAGCGATAAGGGCTGGGAACGCTTTCAAAACGAGCAGATCTGCCGCCTGAAGATCCGCCGGATGAAAGAAGAATGGGCAAAGGATTTGGTGGCGTGGCCCTGGTGTATCTCCCAGGTGGTCAAGGCCCATGAGGACTGCCCGGAACTTCAGACCGTTCTGGACGAGTACCACAAGCCGGTCGTGATCCAGGACCAGGTGCTGGGAGAACTGACACTGGACAAGGACCATGATGTCTTTGAGGGTGAGATCCAGTGGCGCGGAAAGGATGTGCTTCTTTCCCTTGAGGTCAATGCCGAGAGCAAGCCCTCCTGGACCCGCGCCCGCAGTGCCGCCAAGAAGCTGCTGGCCGACTGTGAAACCTGGGACAAGGCCATGCGAGAGCTTGCAGCCAAGAACCTGACCGGGCTGGCCAACAACTGGCTCTCTCAGGATGAGGAAAATCCCCGTGATCCGGAAACAGACCCCATTACGGAGGAAGAACTTGCCCGGCGAATCAGCATGACCAGCCTGTCCGTCACCTCCGGCGGCAGCTTCACCGCTTGGTTTGACTGCGACGAGATGTTCACCGACCATGCAGTGACAGTCTACGGCTCCTTGAAAAAGGGCCTCAAAACTGCCAACATTGAGGGGTAAGGAGGATAATATTATGAAACTGAACTGTAAACGCATTGATTTTACATATACACCCGGCGAGGAAATCTTCAACTTTCCCGAGGAATCGGGACTACCCTTTATCTTCGATGTAGAGGAAGAACTGACCGGCGATCCTGCTGCCATGGATGCGGTGGGAGAAATGCTGGATGAGGCGGAGAAATTGGCGGAGAAGGCCAAAACCGCCATCAAAGCGGCGCTGGCGGACGAGGACAGTCGCTACCATAGCGTTGTGACATTTTTCATGGAGTTCCACCGGGACGATGTAGGCTCAGATATTGCGGCGGAACTTTTTCCGGGAACAGCCCCATCCAAGCTGTCCTTTGCCGAGATGGTGGACTTTTTGAAACTCAAGCGGTTTGGTAGTCTGGTGGATGACGAAATGGATCAACAAGTGTTCATCATGGATCTGTCCTTCAACCCGGAGATCACAGACGAGCTGCTGGTAATCTACTTTGATTTGAACAAGGATATTTTCTGTATTACACATGAGAGCTGAGGAACGAAAAAGAGAAAAATATCTGCCCACACTTCTGATCCAGCAGATCCGCCTGCAATGGTATAAAGACTGCCGGGGAGGAAACGCCGCCGCACAGCGAAACCAGTATCCCAGAGCGATGCGGCTGCCGAAAGACTTCTTCTCTTATTATTCCTTTGGCCTGCCTACACACTTTGTATCTATCCTACAGAGGCCCGATGGATTTCAGATCAATAAGGACTGTCGCAGGCTGATGGAATGGAAGCTTAATGGCACAATGCGGGTTCACTCTTTTGAACTGATTCAGCAGGAGTCCGGAATCCAGGTGCGTTACCGCTATGATTGGCATATTGGTGCGATGCCGGAGCGATATACCTATGATAAGACCGGGCAAAAACAGCCCCTCAATGAGCTGGCACTGGATTTGATTCCTGGTGATTATGGTCGGGCTATCTGCAATGGGAGGTTTCGAGACTGGGACACAGGGATCTGGTATTATGTGCTGGACATTTTGAATGTGATGCCGCTTACAGAACCCACCGACGCATTGACCAGTTTTATGGACAGAGAACCGAATATGATATATACCCAGATCGACCGGCTGTGGTGATGAAAAACAGGAGGATAACCACATGATTTCCACAAAAGATTTATCTGGCCTTCCCAATGCGGAGCGCCTGAAAAACTTCTGCAAAGGGCTGGCGGCTTTGGACATCATCATGGTGGAGGAGGAATGGAGCTTCATCCGCCACTATACATACAACCCCGCATGGCGAAAAGGCAAGGAGGCATTCTTTGCCACCGATGGTAGCGACCAGAGTATGATTGTCCTATTCGCGCCCGAAGGCTGCGTGATTAACGGCGTGGATTCTGAACTCTACGACTGGGAGGAAAAACTTCCCCGTATCGAAGACCTGACAGATGGGATGCCCCCTGCTTTGCAAAAACTCATGAGCAGCCGTGAAGTCAAAAAGATGAAAAGCACCTTCTGCGTCTGGACGGAAGATGGCACCACCTGGAACTGCAATCCCATGGACGGCGAGGATGCATCCAAGGATTTGCTCCCCACGATTGATGGCAATCCACAGACCTATGTGAAGTATGGAAAGTGGTTTTACCCAGCAGACCTGCCTTTGGAGGCTGTGCGCCAGCTTGCTGATGGGGGGCCGGTAACAAAAGAACTGGTCGCTGCACTGAACCCCAAGCGCAATGAATGGGAAGAAATCAAGGCGGGCCTGGACAAGATCGGGTATCCAAATGAACTTTGATTCGCAGCAGACAGGAGGTGAATTGAATGATCAAAGAACGCATCCCTATCTCTGGCGACCTGGGCAGCAAGGTCAAGCAGCTGATGGAGTACGCCGGATGGCAGGAAGGCCGCAGTGTGGATATTTCCATTGCGGAGAAGTATTACGCCGATCATGGCGTCCCGATGATGAAGACCACCCAGCGGTTTTACCGCAAATATTTCGGCCTGTGCTACGAGTGGTACCTGGCGCAGAAAAAGCTGAAATGGGCGGCTGACTTTGAGTTTGCTCTGTTCCCTTACCTGGTCAACGGAATTAAAAACCATTTGGAGGACGCCTATTTCCGGGATATGTCCGGCTGTGAGCTGGCGGAGATCGAGCAGGCAGCTGGTCAGAAGTGCCAGCCCATCGGTCACATCGGCTACTACTACCCGGCAGAGGTTTGGATCTCGGAGTATGGGAAACTGTATGCGAAATATGAGTACCAGGATGAGATTGAGTGCTTTCCAGATGTGTTTGCCCTGATCGAACGGGAACTGCGGCAGTGCAAATTTGATTCCGCTGCCATGAAAACTGTGGAGGCACTGGACGAAAAACTATGAAACAGGACTTTACGATTTGGCGCAATCAAATATTGCAGAATCCACGGGACATTTTACCGCTGAAATTCGGAATGTCGCAGGATGAGGTCATAGAAATCTTCGGGAATCCCGATGCCGTTTCCACCATGAGAAGCGACGGGAAACCTTTGATTCTCAAATATTGTGACATTGAACTGCATTTCGATAGAAAGGACCCTCATGAACTCTACTTAGTTTACAGCGACGATGAGATTGAGTTGAGCATCACAGCCGAGCACGGAGAAATGCTCCAACCGCTCACCAACACAGAGCCGGTGGACAACGAATTTTTCCTTCGGGATGGAGCGGTCTATTTCTCCGGTCTATATGAAAACGGCTTGTTGAAGGGTATTGCGCCCAAAGACTTCTGCTGTTGGCATTACTGGGGAAAATCCTCTACGGCCTGCTTTCTCAGCGGGATTCGCCTGCGTGGAGCAGACCCGGCGTCGTTTCGGGTGTTAAACTATGCCTACGCGATGGATAAAACAGCTGTCTACACCACCAGCGGGAGAATACCAGATGTAGAGCTGGCAGCCTTCCAGGTATTAGACAACGGCCAGAACGATTCGGGTGCGCCCCAGGGATATGCAAAGGACAGCCGACAGGTCTACTTCCACAACGGAGACGGCAAGGTGAAGATCATCAAGGGCGCGGAAGTTTCCTCTTTCCGCTCGTTGGGTGATACCTATTTTGCCAGAGATGAGAAGCGGATCTATGCCTACGGCAAACAGCTTCCAAAAGCAGAGCTGACTTCCTGGGAGCTGCTTGGGCACTGGTATTCCCGCGATGCCAAGCGGGTGTACTACCTCAACCGGGAGATCAAGGGGGCGGATCGGGACAGTTTCACAGTCTGCACTCCTGTGGATGCGGCTCCGCTTGCCGATCATCTGGCCCGCGACAAAGACCATTTTTACCAAAATGATGAGATAATGGAAGAAACGCTGTGGCTGGAACAGCTTCGCAAAATGACCCAAGAACCGTAAACGGAGGAAAACGGCTATGGACTATTTGAAGATATTACATGAAAACCCTGATTTGGCGGATGAATTTGATTCGCTGTTTGACTTCTTCCTGCTGGATGAGTTATCCCCGCGGGATGACGCAGAAGGCCGATGCACCTTTTCCCTGCCCGGCATGGCCTTTGCCAGAGATGGCTCCGGCGGAGAATACCACCTGTTGGAAGATGGCTCCATTGGATATTACAGCAGCGAAGGGGAGGCAGGCCGTCTGGCCGAGAGCATGGACGACCTCTTTTCCCTGCTTGTGAGCTGTATCTGCTGGCACGACTGCTGTGACACAAAGCAGTATGTAGATTCCAAAACATTGGAGGAGTATGGGCAGAGACAGCGCAACTGTAACTTGGAAGATATGGATATGGACAGCTTGCAACAGGTGTCTGATGCCCTCGGCATCCCTAACGGTGAGCCGCTGGCTCCGGTTCTGGAGCGGTTCCGCAAAGCAACCCAGCGTGAGCCTCTGTATCAGTGTATATTTCACGAGGACGACGGAAGCCTGACCGAATCATACGGTTTGATGTTTGAATGAGAAAGGAGAAATCACGATGAAAGCATTTGACCCCAATTACAAACTGCTGGACGAGATGTATCAGGACAATTACTATCCTGCTTTTTTGGTAGACAAGGTAAAGGACGAGCTTCAGAAGGTCATCGACCTGCTGGAAAGCGGCGAAACCGACACCGAAGTGGTGCAGGAAACACTGGACGAGGCGGTCTGCGGCATCAATGATCTCCAGGAGGAGTTTGACGAGCACGACAGCGAGATCGAAACGGTGGCACGGGAATGTATCGCGGCAACCGTGGCCTACATTCTGGAGTGGTTTGGCATCCCTATTGACACCGAGGAGGCCATCCGGGAACGGGACTGGTGAGCCCTATGGCAGAAAAAGAACTGGCCCTTAGTGATGAGTGCGGCAGCCTGTTTTTCAAAGGCTCCTCACAGATGATGGGGCTGTGCCCGGAATGTGCCCATATTCTCTATGGCTACCCGAATTGTGGCCATCATTTTCAGGATGGCCGGTGTGTGAACTGCTACTGGGATGGCTCAAAGAGTCTGTACATCAAGAAACAGAATCAACAGGAGGAAACTGATATGCCTATAACTGAATGGCTGAACAAATACGAAGCAATCAAGGATAAACTGACCTGTAAAGATGACTTGGAGGCCCATTTCACAGAGAAAGTGATTGGGAACATGGCGGTGGATGTACTGGACATCGGCGCCGTCCATTTCCCCACCGGGCAGATCTTCGCCTGTGATCCGCTGGTGGAACTGGAGGACACTCTGCCGTTCCTTCAAACGATCCCCGCCGGAACTTATCCCGTGAAAATCTGCGTGGTACCCAGCGAACAATACGGCGACCGCTACGCCTGCGTCAAGGTGGAGGTTTCTCAGAAGAAGCCTGTCCGCTATGAGCTGGGCATGGTGGGCAACGAGGAGTTGGACACGGCGCTGGGAGATGACGACTACTTCGGTTTCGGCGTGGATGCCGGGATGGGGTGTATTGCGGACATCCAGACCCAGGCGGCCTTCAAGACATACTGGGCCAAGCGGCTGGAGGTGGACCCGGACATCGACCCCTACAACGACTTGTTCTGTGACTTACTGGAGGAAAACGCCCAAGCCCACCCAAAATATCAGGGGGACTACGGCGACTGGCTCAACTGGACGGTGCCGGACACGGACTGCAACCTGCCCATCTTCGCTTCCGGCTGGGGTGACGGTTACTATCCCGTCTACTTCGGCTATGACGCCAAGGGCGAAGTCTGCGCCGTGTATGTGCGCTTCATCGACATTGAAGCCAGTTACAAAGAGCAGGAATAAGGAGGCACGCTATGGAATTACCAAAACGGGCGCGGACAGCGGACTGGGAAAACGGTGTCCTGACCTTAGACGGAGAAAAGAAATTTGAAATTCCGGAGCTGACCATGGAACTCATGGAGCGGCTGGCCGGTTACAGCCTGGTGGGATTCCATGTGAAAGATTATCCGGCGACGGATGAACTGCTTGCCCCCTTTGCCGGGCACAAAAGCATGGTGAATTTCGGTGTGGAGGACGGCGCGCTCACTGACGCCTGTTTCCCCGTCTTTTCCGCTATGCCAAAGCTACGCTATCTGCTGTTGGACGGCAATTCCGCCATTCACGGCAGGGGCCTGTCCGCCTTGCAAGGCTGCAAGCTGGATCTTTTGACCCTTAACCGCACCGGGCTGGATGATGCCGGTCTGCTCCAGGCAGCCTCCATCTCCAAACTCTCCCACATCCAGATTGACCATACCGCTGTGACATACGAGGGCCTGCTGGCCATCGCCGGCAACAACTATATCAAGCCGGTGGCCCATGTGCAATTTGCCAAGGAGCAGATGGAACACTTCTCCCGGCTCCAGCGGGAAAAGGCCAAAAAGCCCGTCCAGCTGGATGAACAGGCGGCGGCGGAATGTCGCAGAATCTTGTCCGCTTTTTTTGCCGAAATGACAGAATGGGAGCAGTATATGGAGCAGGCCGGGTTTGAAGATGCTGAGGCGGTGCCCCGCCTGCTGGCGATCTGGGAGAAGTATGTGAACGAAAAGCCCCGTCCGGGCTATCGACCTCTGGGCCTCTCATACAGCGCCCAGGGCACCTACAACGGGGAAGAATTCCTTGACGCAGAGCAGATCACCAAAAACAAGCTCTACATCTACACCAGGGAGAAAAACATCGGCTTTGACCGCCGCTTTCTTATGAAGCGTGTGGGCGAAGGCTGGAAGATTGATGCGGTGCAGGAGCGGCTGAACGGCTGGCAGCGCACGGAATTGTGAGGCATCACATGGCTTGGGAATATGAAACCTTTGGCCCGGACGGTCAATGCAAATTGTTCGGTGTGAACATCTTTGACTACGACTGGCAAACCACCGGCAAGCGGGTAAAAATCAAAGACCCCATCTATCACCAAGACCATACCTTCGAGGTCTGGCAGGTAGAGATTGATGGGCAGATCCACCGCTTTGCTGCTGGAGAGTTCTCCAACTGCGTATGGGGATTTTATTTAGAGAAAGACGGATGAAAGGAGTGTGTGGGCGCATGAGCCGAATCGTCGATAAACCCTACTTTACATACAGTGCATACAACGCCCTGACCTCCGGCATTCAGGTGAAATGCCCCAAGTGCCACGGCGCGGGTGTGGTGACAGCGGATGAGGATAACGCCTATTTCCGCTGTTTGAGTTGCGGCCATCAGGAGACCCGTGACCGGACGATTTACCGCTACGATGTCCATAACCAGTGCAAAAACTGCGGCAGGTACTACCGGGTGGATATTGAAGATGAGGAAAGGAAGCACTTTTCCGTTCTCCATGTGGCCTGTCCCTATTGTGGAACAACCATGTCGGGAGAAGTTCATAAAACAGCAGAGGCTTTCTCCTATATTGCTGATATTCAGGACGGACGAGAACCTTATTTCGGCCTGGAACTTTGGTTTTTGACCTCCTTCCAGGGTAAGCCAGTCTGGGCCCTCAACCGGGAGCACCTTGCCTATCTGATCAACTATCTCAGTGCCGATTTGCGGGAAAAGCCGATGGGAAGAGCGAAAATGACCCAGGCTGACCATCTCCCCACCTTCATGAAAACCGCAAAGAACCGGGAGCGGATCGTGAAACTGCTGAAGAAGTTACAGGAGGGATGAGGATGGAGCAGAAAGTAATTTACAACGGCCAAATTCTTACTCTGACTCGGTTTTGGGCAACAGGAGAGCCTTGCCTGTGGATCACCGACCCACAGCAGATCGGAATGCCTAAAATGGAATTTGTGGGAGGCCACCCGGACGAATACTGCATTTTCCTGAAGAATCTGACTGAAACAGAACTGTCACAGATCACATCTCTGGACGGCGCTCCACTGGATGTGAAAGAAGAACGAAACGACATCGAATGAGGAGAACACTATGAAAGACCTTTGCCAATACGGAAACCGACCGGAGGACGAATGGGAAATCTTGCCATGGATACCTGATCCGCGCCCGCCCTTCAAAATTTGGGCGAAGCTGGAGCAGATCGCGCCATTCTTTCTCATCCCCCACCACCCCTATGCGATCTCCCTTCTGCTGAAAATCAGTGACGGGTTCCGGACAGAGGAATTCCGACGGCTGGGACTGATTGGCAACAGCGAGGACTGGGAGCGGCTTGCCCGGGGCGTGATCCAGGAGTTCGAGGAAAATAACAGCGGCGTGGATCTGTTTCACTTCGACTCCGACGAAGATGTGTTCTGCGTATACTCCCAATACATCGATGACCTGATGCTGTTGTCCAAAATGATCCGAGCGGCCTGTGACAATGAAAAAACGATGCGGACTTATCTGGGCAAAGGAGAGGTGGAACATGAGAAATAAGGAGCAGGAGTTCGTATGGCAAAAAGTAATAGAAGCCTGCATGGAGACTGTGAAACACCACTTCGATGACATCCAGCAGGCCATTGAGTTTGGCTGCTACATCCAGCCGGACAACTACTTTGTGTCCTACATCTTTGCCACCGATGCACAATTAGAGACGGCGCGGCGGAGCGGCCTGACGGAACAGATCAATTCCTATCACAGAGGGAAGCTGATAAAGCGTCATTACCCCATTGAGGGAATCAAGGACTGCACCTTTGCCTCCCAGGAGGAATGTGACCGGGAATTTGGCGGGAATTGGTATTATTATTTCAAATGATACGATGAGGGAATCGAGATGATCGAGTACATCAAACTTTTTTGGGAGGGCGCACCGGAGGGAGAACCATTGGTGATCCTCTATGAAGTGGATACCGGAAATGAGCGGCTGGCCCTCCGCTCCATTGACATCTTTAGGGACGGCTGCACCCGCAACATACCCGACCTTTACGATGGAGCTATTGAAATCACGCCCGTCCCCACTGTGGAGGAACTGAACGCCCATGTCTGGGGCGAGGAATTCCACGCCTGCGTCATAGAGAAAGCGGAATTTGAGGCCATCTGGGAAAGCCACACCTATGATGGAGCGTTAAAAGAATCAGGAGGGTTCTGATGAAACAGACAGATATTTATACCGAAGCTCTGACCTGTCTGCGCTCCATCCTTCTGGCAGACCATCCAGAATTTCAAAACTGGATTGACTGGCTGGAGAGGGATATTCAGGACTGGATCCAGCGCCATGAGGTTGCCCACCATCTTCGGGCATACGGCGGCATGGGCTCGTTCAATGACCTGCCCAGTATGCGTGGAAATCATGACTATATTTTCGGCTTTCTCAAGTCCGTGTGCTATGCCTTCGGCCATCTTTATGGCAAACGGGAAGGCATTTCTCCGGAGGCACTGATGGAGGAGTGTCTGCACGATGTAGAGGAGGCAGCCTATCACCCCCATAAGCCACTGAACCAAGCCATTGCCCAGCACTTGATGCAGGGCGATTTACAGGAAAACCTGGATGCTCTGTGAGGGAAATACAATGCATGACATGAATTTGGAAAAAAACCGCAGTAAAATTCAAACTGCTTATAAAGTAAGCCCCTTCACAAAGGGTACCTGCCCAGAACCGGAGGATGCTGTGAAACGATTTGAAAGCAGGTATACTCCCATCCCCGCAGAGTACCGCTGGCTACTTTTGAACTTCGGCGGCTGCTATTTGGCAGAGCCGTGGATTTTCACACTGAAAGAGTTGGAAAAAGCCTACCCGATTTTTCAAGAGGCTTATGAGGATTACATGAGCGAATATGACCACGGTCCCGCCTTTCCAATCGGAGGATTGGGTGACGGGAGTATCGTATTTATCGACTTGGAGAGCGGCAGAGTCCGGGGCTGTAACTGTGACTATGCCGATCTGAAGGAGATTGCCGAGAATTTTTCCAGCCTGCTCCTGGACCTTGTGGAACAGGCATTGGAACTGGGAAAACTGTGCAGAGAATTGTGAGGTAAGCGTATGGCAAAGGACATCAGGGAGTGCCTGCTAGAGCAGGCAAGAAAATTTCATCAGTGGCAGGAAATCACTTATCCCGGAAAAAACACCGAGGAGATTGGCGGTGAGTGGGAGGTCGATTACCCTGCATGGAATGATATTTTTGATGCCTTTTGCCATGTGCTGACCCAAATGGATGCAGAAACGGCAGACAGCGTCCTGCTGGATGAGATGGTCTATCTGATAGCCAGGGACAACGAAGCGGAGGGGGTTATACAGGAGACCACTTCCCATCCACAATGGTTTGAGTGCCTCTGCCGCAGGGCCGTAGCCTCCAATGAGAATGAGGCCAAGTGGCAGTTTGCCGCCTATCTGCCGGAATGCTCATGTAGTCAGGAAGTCAGGGATATAATTCTGAATTTCGCAAAGGACCCCAATGAATATGTGAGCCGTCGGGCGCTTTTGGCGATGCCCGCTCTGCGTCCTGACTGTGTGGAACAGTTCGCTCCGCTGTTTTGGGAGCGCAACTGTTACCCTCCTGAACTTCAGGAATACCAGCGGATCGCTGTTCTGGTCTCGCTGGATGTCATCCATTCCGACCTGCTTCCACAATACTTGGAACGGGCCAAGCAGGATGGCCGGAGCTATCTGCTGGAACACGCAAAACGAATCGAAGGAGGACTTGCCATGAACGAAAAACTGTCCCGTCCCCAATTCAATCAAATGGATACCACCGAGAAGCAGGCGCTGATGGAAAGCCTGGCTGCTCATTATGATATGACCTTTCTCGGTCTACATACCTTTGACCGTTGGGGTCAGAGCTGCATCACCGGCATCTTCGAGAAAGATGGCCGGGAGTTCGTCTTTGTCCCCGGCGATACCGTCACCTTGGGCTGGGAGCAGTTTGCCGTGGGACTGAATCAGGAGAGCCGGGAGGAATTGGACTATCTGTTCCAGGAGTGGGAGATGGAACCGCAGAACCCGGAGGAGATGATCCGGGAAAGCATGGCTCCTGTTCGGCAGGCGGCCATTGGACCCATGCTGGTGGGCCGGGAGCTGGAGGAAATTAACTGGGAGCCAGTCAAAATGGACGATCCCAGGCTGACTGCCCACCCTGACTGGCTGAAGGAATTCCGTGATTTTGCCTGGAGTGACAGCAGCAGTCTTACCTTGCATCAGTCGGCTCGCATAGAACGGACAGAAGATGGATTTCAGACCTGGATCTATAACCGCACAGACTACGATGCGCTTCTTGCCAGGCTGGAAAAGCAGGGGCTTTCGCTGCCCACGGCGGACGAGTGGGCCTACCTGTGTGGCGGCGGATGTCGGACCCTGTTCCCATGGGGAGATGGGTTAGACTACTCCATGCATCTGCACTGGTTTGAGGACATGGATGAGGATGAGAACCGGCCCTATGACATGGAGGAACCCAACTTCTTCGGCCTGTCCATCGCCTACGATCCCTATATGCGGGAAGTGGTGCAGGCTGATAGGCTTACCACCTGCGGCGGTGACGGCGGATGCAATATCTGTGGTGGGCTGGGCCCATTTCTCGGTTTCCTACCCTGTTCGCCTCACTGTAAGCCGGAAGTGCAGGAGGACAATGAACTAAACGGAGATTATGACTTTTATCGGCCTATCATTCGGCTGGAGAACTATGATTGACAATAGAAGCTTGATACGAAATAAAGAAAGAGAGGTGCCGACATGGGAGCATGGGGTATAAAAGCATTAGAGCGTGACGAAGGGCTGGATGTACTGAACATCCTCAAAAATGAATATGTACCGGAGCATCCGGTAATGGATCTGGGTGAGATGATCGAACTGATGAAAGAGGAAGGTATGTTGGGAGAAGATCTCTCCGACATCGACTTTCTCTATGATAACACCGCTATGGCTCTGGCTGAGCTGTATTTCCAATGGAAGGATAACAGCAAGCTGGACTACGATCATGAAGAAGCTATATGGGATAAAATCACCGGTTTCACAGCATCCAAAGAAGCCATTGCCTTCCTGCTGCGGCAGCTCACCGACATCAAAAACGAGGTGCCGGACGAGGACGGCATCCGTGAGATTGTGGATCTTTGGAAGAACGAGGATAGCGGTGAGATCGCTCCTGAGTGGTTGGAACACTTGAATCAGCTCATTGATCGACTGGATTCAGAACAGGAGGTGCGGAAAATGTATATCAAAAAATACTGGGGCAACTTTATCGGAGGTTCCGATGACAGTCTGAACCTTGTGGCATTTTTAGAGGATCAGAAAAAGGAGGAGATCCCCCTCAGCGAGATTTTCGCCAAGATCGGTCTGGACAAGCAGAACTGGGACTTTCGCCAAACCGTGGAGTACCTGGAGTTTACACATTCCGATGGCGTGGAGATGGACTTCCACTTCGCCATTGATGTGGTCACCGACCTGGCCGCCATCCTGCTGGAGTGCAGCGTCAGTGGCAGTGTAAACCTTCAGGATCTGGACGAGTACAACACCCCCGCCCGCCGTATCCGCATCACGGTTACGCCGGAGGAGCACGACGCCATGAATAAGGCCCTGGCGGACTTTGTCCATGCCCCGCTGGAATACGACATCAGCGAGATGATGGGCGAGGATGAGATCACAGATATGGCTTATCAGGTGGAGATGCTGCGGAAAGAGCTGTACGAAGCCTCCGGCCGTAATCGGAACTACCATGTAAAGGCGGAAGATGTGAAACATCTGCTGCCCGACTGGGAGGGCGCCGATGGCTGTATCGCCACCAACCGCATCACAGTAGAGGGCCGCAAGGTGGGCTACTGCTACAGGGAGGAGCCGGACGGCGGCTGGGACAGCGGCTGGCGCTTTACCGCTGGTGACGAGAGCGAGGCGTACATGGATGATCCCAACAATGCCGGGATTTACAAGCTGAATACGATCTGCAACGACGATCCCGACATCATTTCGCTGTTGCATACGCCCGCCCCCTGCGCTTTTGAGCGGGACGAGAGTGGTGTGTTTCAGCAGATTCAAGGCTGGAAACCGGAACAGGATGAGGAGGAGCCTGATATGGATATTTTGAAGCAGTGCCAGAAGTGGCATGAAAACGACGAACACCAGAAGATCATTAACGCGCTGGAGGCTATTCCTGCCGAAGAGCGTACCCCGGAAATCGATATGGAACTGGCCCGGGCCTACAACAATCTGGCGAACCCCAGCGAGCCGGAGGGAAGAAAGCTGCTTCACCGGGCACTGGAACTGATGCAGTCCCAAGAGGAGAAATTTGGAGACACTTATTCCTGGAATTTCCGCATGGGATATGCCTATTATTATCTGGATCAGGAAGGCCGGGCTCTTCGGTATTTTGAAAAAGCTCTGGAACTGCATCCCGGTGATGATCCTAAGCTCAACACCCAACAGGACATTGAGGAACTGATTGACTGGTGCCAGAAGGGCATTTCCCTGCCGCAGTTCTCGGAGTGCTTCCGGGAGCGGACAGAGGACTGGTGGGAAACCTTTGCGGAAATGGAAGCAGAATTGCGCCAGATGATGGATGAGGACAAAGATCACACCCGCGGTGCCGAACTCGTGGCCCAAATGCAGGAAACCCTGAATCTGGTCTTTGATGAAATCTCCTTTGAAATGGGATTTAACGGCGAGAAGTACGAGCTGATCCTCACCCCGGAGGGTGATAAGGTCAAACTGTTTGAGCTGATCTACTTCCAGAAGCATGCCCCCAAGGAGGTGCTGGAGCACTGGAACATCCTTGTGGGCCGTCAGCCCATCCGAAACATCGGACTGCGCACCGACGATGGCTGGGATATCTCCGGGGAGGATGTGCAGATCTGGCTGGAGAAGCAGGGCGAAAACAGCTTTTCCATCTCCGCCTACTGTGAAAAGCTGCTGCCTATGCTCCGGGAGGAGGAAAGTAGGGCCTGGTGGATGCTCACCACCCTCACCGACCAGGTGCTGGGCGAGATCCCCCACATGAGATACATAGATAGCTTTGATGTGCTGGAGGAACCCAAGACAGAGCCGTCCTTCCTCCTGTCTCAGCTTCCCGACGCTCTGAAGGAGCGGGGGCTGGAACTCTCCACCGACCCGGAAGCCTATCTGGAGAGCTACCTTGGCTACAAAATGGAACCCAATGAAGATCCCGACGCCGATTGGCGGTTGGATACCATGGTGGGCTCCACTTGCTGTGTGCCGCTCATCAACGGCTATCTGAATGCCGACAATGATTTTATGGACGATCTCCATGCCGATGGCACGGTGGCGGGCTTCTTCTGCTATCCCCTGGATACCCTGCGGGAGGAGGAAGGCAGTCAGAAGATCTTCGACTTCCGAGACAAGCTGGAAGAAGTGTTTACCACTGATGAAGGATCGGAAGTGCTCACTCTCACCGGCGGGGCCACCGGCCGCTACTGCGGCTATGTGGACTTCATCGCCTGGGACATCCAAGAGGCGCTGAACATGGCGAAAGAGTTCTTTGAAGGCACGGACATCCCATGGGCCATCTTCCACACCTTCCGCCGTGAAGCCGGTTCTGTACCCCTAAAGCAACAAGATGATGGGCCAGAAACTGAGAATCAGGATGACGAGTTGGATGAAACGCTTACGGGCATGGACTATATTCCTTATACCCAACAGAACGCCGAAGCATTCTTCGCTCAGCTGGAGCAGTGGAACGACGAGGACGAGTACACCCGCTGTATCCAGGCACTGAATGCCATCCCGGAGAACTGGAGGAACTACCGCACCGCCTACGCCCTGGCCCGTGCACTGGAGAACTACGCCATCATCGGGGACCATGACGAAGGTACTTTGAAATCCAAGGGAGACAAAGCCCTCCTGAGGGCCATTGAGGTGTTGGAGTCCGTCCGGGAGGAAGGCCAGGACAAGGCGGAGTGGAATATGCGGATGGCCTACGGCTATCAGTATCTCTATGGCCAGGAGGCAAAGGCCATTCCCTACGCCCAGCGTTGGGCAGAACTGGACCCGGAAGACGAGGACGCTCCGGCGGTGATTCGGGAGTGTAAGGCGGAGATCCGGAAACGCCAGCGCGGCCGGAAGAAGGCCAAATTCGTGCCTGGTAATACCCCTTTTGAGGGCTTCGACCTCACCAACTTCTGGGATGATAATTGGTATGCACTGAAAGAATATGTCAGTGAGCCGCCTTCCGATGAGCTGATTGCCAGCGTGGAGGAGGAACTGGGCTACAAGCTGCCCGCCGCCTACATCTGGCTGATGAAGCAGCACAACGGCGGCATTCCGGTGAATACCTGCTATCCCTGCGATGAGCCTACCTGTTGGGCAGAGGACCATGTGGCCATCACCGGAATTTTCGGCATCGGGCGAGAAAAGAGCTGCTCCCTCTGCGGAGAGCTGGGCAGCCAGTTTATGATCGATGAGTGGGAGTATCCCGCCATCGGCGTGGCCATCTGCGACTGTCCCAGCGCCGGACACGATATGGTTTTCCTGGACTACCGGGCTTGCGGTCCCCAGGGAGAGCCTGCGGTGGTCCATGTGGATCAGGAAAATAACTATAAAATTTCCCATCTGGCAGACAGCTTTGAGGAATTTATCCGGGGACTGGAGCATGAATCCCTGTATGATCCGGATGAAGAAGATACAGACGATCTCGACGAGGAAGATGACGCTGACGGGGAGGAAAACAGCCACACAGGCGTCTTCACCGGCTTTGTCCTCCTGTCCAAGGCAGAATGGGATAAAGAGCAGTTCATCCGGGACATGAAGGAAAAATGGGACATCACCGTGGATGAATACGACGCCAGCGAGGAAAAGGACGATGACGCCCTGGTGTTTGAAGTAGGCGATATGCTGGCCGCCGTCAGCCTGGCCTCCTCCCCTATCCCCGGTGGTGAGGCCGAGGTAAATGCGGAAAACAACTATATGTGGCCGGATGCGGTGAAAATCGCCAGGGAGCACTGTGCCCATATCATGGTGGCGGTGCTGGGCAAAGAGGAAAAGGTTCTGGAGAAGGGCAAGCTCTTCACCAAGCTGATGGCCGCTTGCTGCCGCCAGAGCTATGCCACCGGCGTCTACACCAGCGGCGTGGTGTTTGAGCCCCGGTTCTACGAGGGCTTTGCCGATATGCTCAAAGAGGACGAGCTGCCCATCTTCAACTGGGTCTGGTTCGGCCTGTACCGGAGCGAGGATGGCTTGAACGGCTACACCTACGGCATGGATGTATTTGGCAAGGAGGAGATGGAGGTGCTGAACACCGACGCCGAGCCGGAGGAACTGCGGGACTTTTTGGCAAGCCTTGCCTCCTATGTGCTGGCGTGTGATGTGACGCTACAAGACGGCGAGACTATCGGCTTTTCCGCGGACGATAAGCACACCATCACCCGCAGCCCCGGCGTCTCTCTGCCGGAGGAGCAGATGACCCTGAAAATCAGTTACGAGCCTATAAAGGGAGATCCGGAGGATGACAGCTGCGACCACTCAGACAATGATGACACGCAGGATGAGGAAGAATTCAGTAATCCCGAAGTCTACACCGAGGAGGAGATGGAGGCCGTCGAGGGGCACATTGAGCAGTATTTCGGCAAGGTCGAGAATGTGTTCCACGAGCTGGTTTCTCCCGACATCCATGTGGACATCTGCATGGTGCCGCCCACTGAGGAGCGGGACTATTACACCCTGGTCACCATGGGTATGGGTGCCCACCGGATGAATGTGCCGGTGGAACTGGCGGAATACAAGCTGGAGCGGGCGGAGCTGGCTATCGCGCTGCCTGCGGACTGGAAGTTGGATCAGGAGTCCATGAAAGACGAAAAGTGGTACTGGCCCATCCGCCTGCTGAAATCCTTGGCCCGTCTGCCCATCAACTGTGACAGCTGGTTGGGGCATGGTCATACGGTGGAGAACCGGGAACCATTTGCAGACAACACCAAACTGTGTACTGCTACCCTGATCGGTCTCCAGGATACGGAGGATGGCAGCGAGGTCTGCACTCTGCCGGGCGGCGAGGAGGTCAACTTCTATCAGGTCATTCCGCTTTATGAGGACGAGTTGGACTATAAACTGGAACATGATGTAGACGCTCTGCTGAACAAGATGAGGGGGATCAGTTTTGTCGTAAACCCCACTCGCCAGAATGCTATCACCCGTGGCACCCTTTCCAATGATGATTTTGACGGTGAGATGGACGACGATTCCTATCACCTTGAGAGCATTGAGGAGAAGGAACTGCCTATTGACCCCATCAATGCTTATAACCACATGGCCATCTACCTGCGCTGGTGCATGGAGCACGACCTGATGGGTGAGGACTTCCTGAAAGAATACAGCGAAGTGGCCAAACAGGTCAAAGCTGACCCTGCCAGTGTGGATCTGCGGGAGTTTATCCGGGATGAGCTGGACGGCTGTCTGTTCTCTGTGCTATTCAATCAGCAAGGCCGTGCCTTTGCAGGCTATTACTACGGAGAGGGCGACAGCCCCTACTATCCTGCCGATGTTGACGACAACGCCCTCCGCTTCTTCGGCCCGGAGCGGTATCACTCCGCTGAGTTCCAGGACGAAGCCTACCTGTTCATCCCCTTTGACGAGGACTACTATCAGGTTATGGCAGAGGTGATCGGGGAACGTTTTGAAAACTGGCAGGGACAGGACTTCGACGGGGACACGCTGGAGCCTTCCGAGGTGGCCCAGGCCATCATGGAGTATCTGGACTGCGAGTGTACCTATTTCCCCTCCATGAAGGATGATGACCCCATCAGGTCGGCATACAGCTACGCCCAGCGGCTGGGGGTACGGGAGGGCTTTGTTCCCGTGCTTATCCAGGCGGATGATGAAACGCTGTTGGAGTGTCTGGTAATGAACGCCGATCCGGAGCATGATGCGGACTTCTATGAATTTGACCTCAAAACGGTAATGGAGTACCGGAAGAAGATGCTGGCCGCTCCCGTCAAGGACGGAAAGGCGGTTTTGGAGGAATTGACCGGCCAGCGTAAGGAAGAAGCCGAGGACGATGACATGGACTGGGAGGAGGAAGTCCTGGGCGAGATGGAGGGCGGCTATGACAATGACCGCTTCTCCTGCTATTGGGATTCGGATAGCCACATGACCTATCCGCTCATTCTGGCCAAAATTCCGGTCAAGAACCCCTGGGAGATCTTCGCCTACCTGCCCTTTGGGAACTGGAACGAGTGTCCCGATACGCCGGAACTGATGGCGGTGGCAAAATACTGGTTTGAGCAGCATGGTGCCATCCCCGCCGCTATGAGCCACGATGAGTTGGAGTTCCTGCTCCCGGCCCCTGTTTCCCAGGAGCAGGCTATGGAAGTTGCCACAGAGCAGTACGGCTTCTGCCCGGACATCGTGGATCAGGAGCAGGATGACCCCACTGTGGGCAATCTGGCGGATGTGCTGCGGCAGTCCACCGTCTGGTACTTCTGGTGGGATTGATGGGAGATTGTGACCATGAACGAATACCTGAAGCAATATATTGAACTCCAAAAGCAGTTTCGGGAGACAGAAGGAGATCCAGACAGTGTCCGTGCTCTCTATACCTTCAAGGAGAAACTGGAGCTGTCGGAAGACAAGCAGGCCAAGGAAGTGCTGGTGGATGTGTATGATCTGCTGGACTTCAAGAAGGATGCCTACGAACTGCTCTGCCAAATTGGAAATCGTTCCGACAAGAAGACCCTCAAGCGGTTGGGAGTCTTGAAGGACTATGCGGAAAATTGGGGCAATCACTACGCCATCCCCAAGCCCCAAACACCAGAGGAAAAGCAGAATGAGAAGGAGCGGCGGGCCCAGCTGGGTCTGCCCGCCTTCCGGTATCACCCCTACCCTTTGGAAACCGGCGCTTTTGAGGAGTCCGCGGATGGCGTTGTCTGCGACTGCTGTGGCAAGACGACCCATGTTTTCTATACAAATCCGTTCTTTTCAGTGGAGGATATTGCATATCTGTGCCCAGAGTGCATCGCCAGCGGCGAAGCGGTCCGGAAATATGACGGTAGTTTTCAAGATGATTTCTCTCTGGATGATGGTGTAGACGATCCGGAGAAGCTGGACGAATTGATCCACCGCACCCCCGGCTACTCCGGCTGGCAGCAGGAATATTGGCGTGCTCACTGCGGCGACTACTGTGCCTTTTTGGGCTATGTGGGTGCCAGAGAACTGCGGGCACTGGGTGTGCTGGAGGAGGTGCTGGACGATCCCATGTGGGACGAGGAGCAGAAAGATATGATCCGGGAATCCGTCAATGGCGGGCACCTGCAATGCTATCTGTTCCAGTGCCTCCACTGCGGAAAGCACCTGGTCTGGATGGATTTTGATTGAGGTGGCAACATGGAGAAGAAGGATTTTCCCAAGGGAACCAAGCCCCGCGAGATCTTCGTCTATACCTGTGAGCGGATCGCGGAGCCTTTGATCCCGCTGGGCTACAAATACCGTAAGAGCAAAAATGACATCTACAAAAAAGACGGCATCTTTGTGTTCTCCTTTTACTTTTCCCCCTCTATCTGCTTTGGCTCCACCACTTTTACTGCCTTCTTCGATGTGAGTTCCCCGGTGATTGCCCAGTGGCGCAGTGAGCAGGAAGGGACGGAGGAAACCTATGATGGTATCGTTGGTACCTCCATCGCCCGGCTGACCCACCGGTATGATGACTTCCCCCGCTATGAGGTATCTACTCTGCTGGAGCGGGAACGCTCCATCCAGGAGATTTCCGGGCAGATCCGGGACTATGCCCTGCCGTTCTTCGCCCGGTTTTCCGACTTGCCGAAGCTGCTGGACGATGTGGAACGAGAGGGGTTCTTCCCCTATCGGAGGGGGTTCGATGTCCCTAAGCGGAATCGGGAGTTCATCGAATGCTTCCCGGGAGTATCTGAAAAAGATATAATAAATTACAGTAAGAAAACAAAACGGAGGAAAGCGGTATGGAAGAAATCAGAAAGTTTTTATCGGAACCTGAGGAACATCAGGACGAATTTTGGGAAAGCGATGCTCTGATCTGGGTGGACTGGAGAGATTTTGATGAATCTATCATCGAATACTTCAATAAAAAACTGCCTGATGAAGATAAAATTCAGTTTGAATGTGTGGAAACAGAAAAAGAACGCGGTGTTGATATTTTTATGAAAAAGAATGGTGTCAGCGCACCGATCCCCTACGCAGATGATTGTACCGACCGTGACACTACACTGAGAAGTATTCAGGAGTATCTGTCGCCGCAGTATCAGCTCCGCTGGTATATGGGCTCGCTCGGTAGCGATACCCTCGCTTTCTGTATTTATCCCACTTCAGAATGGGAGCAGATAGAGCAGGAATTTGGCGCAGAAAAAGTTGCCTACTACTTTGCACCGGTGCAGGCAAACAGTGTCATGTTCGAAATGGATATGAATGAAGTTTTTGCTTTGCTGGAGCAAAGAGGAGACGCGTAAGATTAACTTGCAGGAGGAATCACCATGTCACAGATTGCATCCTTTTATCTTCTCAAAGACGGCCAGCGGCAGGAACTGTCCAACGGAGACTGCTCCGGCGTGGTCTATATGGCCATCTGGGACTGGTGTGAGAGCGAGCTGGATCTGGATGTCCGTTTTCCTGCTCCCCAGACGGAGGACACCCTGGACTGCGCTCTGCTGGAGCGAGATCTGGCGTATAATATGCTGGCAGCTCTGCGGGAGTGGGACCTCCCGGAGCTGGCCGCTGAAATTGCCCCTGACTGGGACCTGCCCACCGAGGCGGTGCAAAGCGGGCTTGAAACGCTGCGCTCCCATCTGGAACTGGTGCGGGGCGACGTTGCCCTGCTGTATGAAATGTTATAAGGCGGAGGGATACTATGCTGGCAAAGCGGTTTGAAGATATTTTACATAAGCTGGGCATGGCTGAACTGGAACACCCTCTGTTCTACCATGCGCCGGTAGGCATTCGGTTTGAGATCGGCGGGGAGGAACCAATCTATCTGGACAGGAGTGCGGCGAAGCTGAGAACCAACCCCGCCTATGTTCAGGGGGCGCTGGACCGGGCCGCCGCGATCTATCGGGCACTTCCGGAGGTGCCGGACCTTCTGCGGATCGACGGATATCCCGATGAAGAACCTGCCGAGTCCCTGCTGACCGTTATCCGGCAGCGAATGGGACTCCCGGTTCCCAATGAGCAACTTCCGGTCATAGAGCTGGACGAAGATGGGGATACCCATGCACAAGTGCAGTTTTACTGGGATCTCAGCGGGATTACCTTTCAGCCGGAGCAACTTTTGCAGGAGATCATTCTGGGAGATATCGGAGGCTGGGCCGGCTTTGTGTCCAGCGTCTATCTGACAGGGCCTGGACCGTTCCTCTACCACCTGTACGATGACCGGGGGCTGGATGTGCTGGGCAGTTCCAGAGAACTGCTTTTGCCGCTTTACCATCAGTTTCATGGCTGGATCTTGGAGTATAATCTGGAGCAGATTGACCGGGTGTTTACAGCGGAGCAACCACAGCGGCAGAAGTTCACCATCGACGGTCGCCGCTTTTCTAACATGGCTGGTTTTTATGACGAGGTGGAGCGGGTGTTTACCTTTGGTTTGGACCGGAAGAACGGTCGGAACCTGAACGCTTTCAACGATATTCTCCGGGGCGGTTTTGGACGGCATGAGTATGGACAGCCCATCCACATCCAGTGGTTGGCCTATGAAAAAAGCGTCCGTAATCTCGGAAAAGTGACTATGGACACCATTGTGGAAATCATTTTGGATACAGACCATTCCGGGCACGACTGTACCCTGGAACGGTTTTGACCGAACAGAAACGGAGGCAATACTATGGGACTTGACATCTACGCCGGAACATTGACCCGGTACTATTCTCACAACTGGAAAACCGTTGTCCAGCAGTGGGCGGAGGAAAACGGATACTCCTTCAACTGCATCACCCCGGATGGGGAACCTGCTGATAACGAGGAAGAAATGTCCCCGGCTGAGGTTCAGGCGGCGGTGGAGAACTGGCGGGATCAGATCTTGAGCGCCATTTCTCAGCCGGGCCAGCCCCCCTACGCTCCCTGGCTTGAAGATAATGAGAAACCTTATTACACCGACAAGCCGGATTGGGATGCCTTCGGCGCTATGCTGCTGGTGGCCGCCTGTCGTACATACGAGGAACCGGTGCCTTCCACCGTGGAGAAGGACTGGATCTTCGGGGAGCATCCTCTGGTCGCCCGTCTTGCATCGGACGAGGAGCGGGTGTGGTCCCTGCTTCGGGGCGCAACTTGGTGGCTGCCTCTGGCGGATGCCTTCTTCTTTCAGGCGCCTCTGCCCACCGATGATCAGGCGATGATCGCCACCCTGGGCGGACTGCGGAAGGAACTGGAAAAGCTGAACCAGCTGGCATGGCAGGCAGATGAGGATACCATCCTTGGTTGGGCAGACACGGAGGGATACCCGGTAGACGGGACCCTGGGCCCGGATGGACAGTACAGCAAGGCGGACATCCCGGAACACACCCAGTATGACACCCAATCCCTTGCCAAGTTTGCCTTCTCCATGTTCTGGCGGGCCATGCGGTTTGCCGAGGAACAGCAGGTGCCCATCCTGCTTGATTATTAAAGAGGATTCATCAGGAGGTGAAGTCCGTGGAACAAAAACGCCCGGCAGATATATTCCAGGAACTTCTGGACTACCTATGGAACGGCCTGGGCCTGGAGGAAAAGGGCTGGAAGCGTCTGAAAAAAGGCGACTTCAAAAAGAAAACGAAAAACGGGCTGACCTATCAGATCTGGTTTGACCGGAGCCGCTACAACTACATAGACTACGAAATCGGCCATGGAAATGTGGAGGTGGGTTTCAGCTGTATCATAAAGCAGGGAGATGACTACCTCTACTCTTTCAGAATTGAACCCACAACAGGCGGTTCATTCTTTCGGATGCTGACAGAGGACCTGCGGCTGAACACCGGGCTGCTGGACACCTTTCTGCCCCTGATCAAAGCCCACTACCTTGACTTCATCGACCGCTTCGAGGCAGACCCCGTGGAGGCATTACAGTCGGTCTGCGCCCCCTTCACCGAGGCGGAGGACTACAGATGGTTCATCTATGTGCGGGAGCAGATGGTGAAACGGTACGGAACGGCGGAGCAGATGGAGGAGTACCGCCGTCAGGCAGAATTGCGCGGAACGCCGGAGTGCAAGGCGAAGACCCATACCGGAAAGTTGCTGTTCTACCAGTCCCATGCCAAGGATGTGGATCATGCCTGGGCCTCAAGCCGCACCAGAGAGGAACTGGACCAGGTGGTGGAACCCTTTGTGCAGGCCAAGCGGCAGACAGGACAGTGGACGCAGGAGGATGAGGCGGGCTATCAGCTCTACCAGCAGGAAACAGATCCGAAGAAACGCACCTTTCGGGTATGGTATCTCATCGCCAATCCCCGGGGTCTGCCGAAAGAATTTGTCCAGAAAGAACTGGAGTTCCGGTGGAAGCTGTTCGCTAACAGAGAGGAAGAAAGAAAATGAACGGTATTATTATTCTGGTTTGTAGTCTGCTGCTTCTCATGGCTATAAAACTGCTGATAGAACGCAACTTCATCGGACTGATTCTGTTTTGTGTGGTTCTTTTTTTAGCCTTTGGAGTAACTCCACACACAAAGTAGTGATTGTCCATTGCCACATAATCTACTGCTATAAGGAGGAAACTAAATGAGCAATCAAGTTTTCCGGCAAAATCTGAACGACAAAAAAGGCCCCCAGCCCGGTGGCCCCTATCTCATTCAGATGCTGTTCAAAGAGCCGGTAGAAATGCCGGATAAAGAAAAAATGACTGCTGTAATGGAGAAGCACATCGGATCAACAGAGTGCTTCTGTTATGATAAGAAAATGGCTGGCTTTGCCGCACAGGAGCATATTGCAGAGTTCAAGGACGGAAAATGCCCGGTGCAGCTGATGGTGATGAAATGCGACAAGTTCAAGGGCAAAGGCTTTGATGCCTTCCTGATGAGCCAGATGTGGGACTGCCAGGAGGACCGGGAGCGGATCTTCCGGGAGTGCAAATATCAGGTGGTAGCCACCGATATGCTGTCTGCGGCGCTTCCGGCGCTGGAGCGTGCCAATCTGGATGCCGACTTTTTGGAGGCTCTGGCGGAGCTATACCCCACCTGTGAGGCATTCTATTTCCAGAACTGCGGCAAACTGTTTCTGGCGGAGGATGTGCGTTCTCACCAGATTGAAGGTTCGGATCGGTTCATCCGCTTTGGCGTCAATGTCCGCTTCTTTAACATTGAGGGCACCGAAGATATGCTCATCGACACGGTGGGCATGAGCACCCTGTTCCTGCCCGACCTCCAGTACCACTTCCACGACATGGACCCCAACTGGGTGGTAAACCACGCCTACAATGTGGCATCGTACATATTGGAGCATGATAACCCCATTCAGGATGGGGAAACCATAGACGGCGTGGCGGATGGCCAGATGTGCCGGGAGATTCAGTGGAAGTGCCAGTATGAGGACGCTCTGATCCAGCCGCTCAGAGGGGTGCTGGACATTAATATGGGAGAGTGTGCATCTGGAATGCGTTAATATAAAATGATGCCATATAAAAAAGATAGTTGACATTATATCGTAAAATGACAGCTATCTTTTTTATATAAGGGTTTTGGTTAAGATTTTCGTTCTACAAACCACCGGCCTATATAAGCTCCCGTTAAATTTGTACTGCGTTCAAAAAAGAGATGGCTTTGCTTTCCGTTTACCAAAATTGTATAACAGTCGCCCTGACCTCCAGCTTTCCTTGCGACAGAGGGTTTCACATTCAAAATGCGGTCAATTGTATAAGGCGTTCCGTCTTCCCAGGTAAGTTCTTCTGGAAGCATTTTTCCGTCTGGAAGGAAGGCTGCTCTTACGTTTACATAAACCTTGCAGTCTGTCTGAACACCGCTCATATAGTTCTACCTCCTTAAAAAGTTTTTTAACTTCTTCCAGTTCTTCCTCAAGTGTAGATGCATCTGAATGGAAAATGAGATGTGCTTCATCCTTTGTCCATCCGCATAGCAGATAATCACCGGTATGTGTTAGCTCAGAGGTATAGTAAAAATATTGCTGCTTATCTAATTGACAGCAGAAATAGGCACACCGGGTAAGAGGGGAGAGGACAGGAGATGGAGTAATAAGCTGATAGATGATAGTTGTCCCATTGTTGCAAAGTTCTTTTCTAAGGGAAAAATCGTTTTCCGTATATGGACAAATATAATCAGACTCTTCCTGATACATGGCATGGAACAAGTCAAGGTATAGATCGGAGCCATTTTTTTCAAGATCCTGGCAAAATGATTTTGGGGAAAGATAGAAAAAATGGGGGTTCCATTTATGTTCTACATAGTATATATCGCGGATAGTATCTTCGTTCATCAGTAGTCCTCCTATTCAATTGTTTTCAGAAAATTCCCATGTGATACGATGGGAGACTCCAGTTTATAACCTTTACGTTTCATGACACGAAATTTAAAGTCCAGTAATTCTGCTGGTACATAAAGAGCTTTGGCTGCCTGAAAGAAAAACTGGTCTTCGTTTAATGCATTTAATACGCAGTCATCGGATAACAGCAGTTCGGCAGCAAAGAGATTTGCTTCATATTCCTGCCGATCTGTATCGTCAAATAGTGTAAATTCATGAAACGCAGCTGTTATGTTTGTATGAAGCACGGAGTGAGCAATTTCATGAGCTAGTATGACCCGTTGAATCACTTCCGGTAAATCGCTGTTGATTGTGATATGTTTGATTCTGCGGTGCTGAACATAAAATCCTTTGCAGCACCCTTTATATCTTCCCATCGGTTTTAATACCACGATAATTTTCATTGCCTGTGCCAGACGGAATGGATCCGATTCACCATATTTTTTCTGGATCCGTCTGACTTCTTCAGATATGGATTGAATAGTCAAAACAGCTCCCTCCTTTCGGACTATATTACGGGAGAAGATTATTGTGGATTTTTCTTTTTGCCAAAGGTTTTTCTGGCTGCTTTTTTACAGTCATAGTATGCTTCGGCAACTGCCTGAAAATAAGCATCTTTTGCTTCTTCGCTTAGAGTGCCTCCTGCAAAAAGAGCTGTGTTCTCAGCCAGCATTTTCTGTAGATCCAACGCCTCCCTGGTTCCGCTATTTTTTCTCATATCTTCTACATATTCCATGCGGTCTAAGCCGTAAGATGGATCCTCTATGTTATCGTTCTGCAGATACTCGGTTGATACCTCCAGTGCCTTTGCCAGTTTATAAAGCTGTGCCTGGTATGGTTTTCTTTCGCCTAATTCATAAGAAGTAATTGTCCGGATACCCATTCCGGCTTTTTCTGCTAATTGTTTCTGACTTAATCCAAGATTTCCGCGTTGTTCTTTAACTTTAGCACCAAAAGATTTCATGTCAGACCTCCATTCGTTTTAGTGTGCGTAAACTTGCTAACTGTGCTATTGACAAGTGTGCATGTAGTTGCTAATATTTGAATTAGCAAGAGTTAGCAAGTATCAGTGACTATATGCAAATTATAATGGTAAGTGTGCAAACTGTCAAGAATAAGTGTGCTAATACTTGCTAGAAAAAATTGGAAGAGGGTACAGAATATGAATCGGACAATCCTTCATAGCGATATGAACTGTTTTTATGCTTCTGTAGAAATGATGCTGAACCCAGAGCTACAGGGAAAAGCAGTAGCAGTGTGCGGGTCCACAGAAAACCGTCATGGAATTGTTCTTGCAAAATCAGAGAAAGCGAAACAAGCAGGAATAAAAACAGGGATGGTTAACTGGGAGGCAAAACGACTTTGTCCGGATTTGATTTTGGTTCCACCCCAGTATGAACAGTATTTAAAATATTCCAATATGGCAAGAGAGATTTATCAGGAATATACAGACCTGGTAGAGCCTTACGGAATGGACGAGTGCTTTCTAGATGTGACAGCAAGTCAGGTTCTTTATGGTTCTGGAAAAGAAATTGCAGACCAGATTCGCTGCAGGATGAAGAATGAACTGGGATTGACTGTTAGTATAGGAATTTCATTCAATAAAATATTTGCAAAACTGGGAAGTGATATGAAGAAGCCGGATGCCATAACTAGCATTGAAGAATCAGAATGGAAACAAAAGGTTTGGCCGCTTCGGGTATCGGAATTATTATTCTGTGGCCGCTCAACTACAAAGAAGCTGGAGCAAGTTGGAATTTATACGATAGGAGATCTGGCAGAAATGGATCATGATTATGTGAACCAGCTTCTTGGTAAAAATGGGCTGATGCTGTGGTCATATGCAAATGGTCTGGATGATAGTCCGGTAATGGAGAAGGACTTTGTGTCTCCGATGAAAAGTGTGGGGCATGGAATTACTTGTACAGCAGATCTTAAAACAGAAGAGGAGGTCTGGAAGGTTATTCTGGAATTATGCCAGGACATAGGACATCGATTAAGGATTCATGGATTGAAAGCACAGGGGGTTCAGATAGCGATTCGCAGTCAGGAACTATTTATAAGGCAGTATCAAGGTCAACTTTCCCTTCCGACGATAGTGCCTTTGGAAATTGCTAAACTGGCGAGGGAACTATTTCAGAGAAATTATGATTGGAAGGAACCTGTGCGTTCGGTAACTGTTCGTGCAATCAACTTGGTATCAGCAAAAGAACCGGAGCAAATCTGTTTGTTTTCGGATCCAATCCGGCTTGAGAAAGAAGAAAAATTATTTCTGGCGATTGAGGAAATTCGGCGGCGATTTGGAAAAAGGGCTATCTATCCAGCGGCCTTGATGAAGGATCTGAAGATGCCGGAATACCGAGATCATGGTTTGATTATGCCGGGAGTTATGAACCGGTAAGATAGGAGGGGCTTATGGGACGGAAAAACTCATTGGCAAAAAACAGTATTCAGATGCTGTGTGTGATGCAGCATCTGGATGAACAAAATTTATATGAAAGGTCAAAATTGTTATTATCTATTTATCGAAATGTATGCTGGACGGCCTGTGACCGTGCTGCAATGCTTCGTGAAGAAGCAGAATATTGTTATGGCAGAGAACTGGAGGAGGGGCTTCTATATCTGAATGATTTTGCTCCTACTGTAGAGAGGGAAAAGTTTGAAGAAACAGTAAAAAGCCTGTTCCAGACCAAGTGGCTTGTGGAACTGGTAGACTCGGCCATGGTTAAAATGCGTGATTTTCCATATTCACCACAGCTTTATTTTGACATTGTGTTTAAGTGTTATTTAAGCCGGTTCCGATATACAGAACCTGAATTACTGGAAACGCTTCGGATGGAAAGAAGCACATATTATGATAGAAAAAAGGAAGCAATTAAAATATTCGGTCTATCCCTTTGGGGGAGTGCTCTTCCTCAAATCAAACAGGCTTTGGAAGAACCGTTACTTTATGAATAGAGGAGAGGTGGTTTTATGAGCAACAAAAAGAAAATGGAAGTTTTGTATTTTGTTGAGCAATACATAAAAAGGTATGGATATCCGCCTACTGTGCGGGATATCGGAAAAGGTTTAGGGTATCGTTCCCCATCAACTGTGCATGGTTATCTTCGGCAATTGAAGGAAGAACATCTGATTGAAAGTGACGGAAGCAAACCGAGAACGCTTCATATTAATTAAATAGTCCGACTAAAGTCCGACAATAGTCCTACTGAAAGTCCGACTTCTCTCATGTTATAGTCAGTACACTGGATGGTCAGTGTGCTGAGCGAGAAGATCTCATACAGAAATGTATGGGGTCTTTTTTTATAGTGTTTTGTGCGCTGCATCCAATTTCAAATTTGTTAAGAGCCAGCGGGATCTTCCCGTTGGCTTCTTTTTTTCTAAGGAGCAGCGTATGGAGAAAAGCTTTTGCTTGAGGATTGCCAGAAACCTATGTCGTAGTCCGCCACTTGTCCTTCGTTTTCACCACCCAACGAAAACTAAGGAGGACAGGAACATGGCAAAACCGTATAAGATACCGGATTTTAGAAAAATGTATCCGGAAGCCAGCGAGGAAGTAATCGCTGTATTGAGAACAAGTGAAAGAAAAATGCAGTATCAGGAATATGACTTAAAAAGAGCAAGAAATATCGTAGATCCTAAAACAGGAGAGAAAATGACCATTCCTAGCAGAGAGGATTCCTATGAACGCCTGCAGGAAATGGCTGTGCAATTTCCAGAAGAAAACAGAAGTGTTGAGGATCAGATTCTGAAAAAAATAGAGTGTGAACAGTTACATAAATTCCTTTTAGAACTCTCGAAAGAAGAACAGTGGTTGATTCAGGAACTCTATTTTGAGGAACGGACGGAACGGGAGGTAGCTTCGGTACTTGGATTGTCACAGAAGGCGATAAACAAACGGAGACAGAAGATTTTAGAGAAACTGAGAAAATTATTTTAATTATTTTTCTGTTTTTGGTTCTCAAACTTCTCTGCCAGCGTGGAAAGAAGTGAAGGGGACTGATTTCTCTTTCTGTTCTTTGGCAAAAACTGTGTGAAACAGTCATATCCGGCAATACAGATACCTTAGTTGTTCAGCCCAAAAGGAAAAGCACAAAGGAAAATCCGCCACGACCACCTGCAGATAGTCAGAGTGTCTGTCAATAAGATGACATCAAAGGTGCAGAGCGAAAAAAATTTGTCCTTAAAGCAGTTTTGGCAGACTGCCTGCAATGACCTGAACAGCCTATAATGATACTTCCGTCCAGTCACAGCCCCGCAAAACGGGAACACGCAATGAGGGCGGCTCGGAGAGACCCTCGGAGGGGAACAATCCCATGACAGCCTTAAGCCATGGCTGGTCAGTGTTGCCGCCCAAAGATATCGGTTGTAACAGGAATATCAGTATTTCCGATATCTGGTTCCGGGAAGTTGTGTCGAATAGGAACTTTTGAAAATGAAGAACAAGTGATTTTTAACAGAAACTATGGCGGCAGCTTTATATTTATCCAGCGGAAAAGGAAAGATAGATCAGCTGGATAAGGCTGCCGCTATCCTTGTGTTCTAAATCACAAAATGATAAGGAGGAAGATGTATATGCGTGTCAAAGAATTTATGGAATTATATTCTGACAGCAATTTTCATTTTATGACATCGAAAGGATATTTATTTCTGAATTCTGACCAGGTAAAATCCATACTTTTGGAAGGGCAGAAAGAAGCAGCCAAGAAGGAGCTGGGAAAGGGAATCCGAGCTGATGAACTTTTGGCAGGCGAGGTCATCAGCGTAAGCTGGAAAAAGGGCATTTGCCATATGACGGCAGAATTACATAGAGATAGAGACTTTTCATAAAGAGTAGGAACATTCGTAGTCCAAAGTAGATGGAAGGAGGGGAAGTGTTACGATAAAAAAAGGAGATATATATTATGCAGACCTGATGCCGGTAATAGGCTCTGAACAGGGGGGAATCCGGCCGGTTTTGATTATTCAGAATGATGTTGGTAATTGTTACAGTCCAACCGTCATTGTGGCAGCAATTACAAGTCGGCCTAATAAGCACTGGATACCTACACATATCGAATTGGGAAATCATGTAAGAGGACTCCATAATGATTCTGTTATTTTATTGGAGCAGGTAAGGACGATTGACCGGATAAGATTAAGAGGGTATGTAGGAAGTCTGAGTGGAGCCATGATGCGTAAAGTAGATGAGGCAATTCTCGTGAGTTTTGGTGTAACAGTACAGAGAAGAACATAAAGGGTGTTTGGAAAAGGAGCAGGAGGCAGGAATGGGTCAGGGAAAACGTGCGTGGATCTATTGTGCGATTGATGCACCGGAAGATAGAAATGGTGCATTAAAAAGTCAGTTTAAACAGCTGATTGATTATGGAGAGCAGATGGGATTTGAACTGGTTGGAAGTTCCAGTGATGTGGGGACAACTCCGCTTTGGAATCGAAATGGATTTCGTCATTTTATAGAAGCGGTTCAGAGAGAACAGGTAGATGTTCTTTTGATTGTAAACCGTGGCAGGCTGTCCAGATCATCCATGCAGCTCGCAAGATTTCAGATCCTTCAGGAAAGCTATGATGTCGATGCATATTCGCCATTGGAAGGGAAAATTGAGTTTGGCAGTTGAAAAAATAGGAGAGAAGATTTTATGAGAGCAGAAGAAAAGAATATGGTAGAACGGATCATGGACACAGAAACGATGGGATATGCCTATGAGTATCCATATGGTGGGGGAGCCAGAAAAGAATATATGTTGGCACTGACCCCGGAGAACTTGGCAAATTTTATCGGTGCGAGAGGATATGATGCTAAAAAAATAGTGATTACCGATGTGTTGGATCGCCTGATTGTGAATACCTGTATGGGGATGCTGGATGTTTGTCCGGACCAGAAATTATGTGGGAGAATTATTGAGTATTTGGCGCCGATCCAGCTGGGAGAGAAGGAGGCTGGAGAGATTTTGGCGGTGGAACGCAATGTGGCAGATGAATATTTTGCTATGGAAGATGAAGAGGTTACGATGGCAGAATGTCAGATGTTATAGAGATTGTTGAGGAGGTAGAACGATCATGATTGGGATATTGATTGTTGCGGCAGTTGGAATTATTGGATTTTTGTTAACTGCAGGTATTGCATTTGGAATAGCAGGGAGTTATCAAATCGATTGACGTTGTTTATTGATAATGCTTCGTTTGAAAAGGAAAGATTGTTACATTGTGTGATAGCTATGAGAAGAGTAACACGGTATACTGTGTATAGCGTTAGAGGAAAGGAGTAAAGTAATATGGCAAGGTATATTGTGGATTCCCAGATAGATAATCACGAAAAATATTATTTCATTCGTGAACAGGAGAGCCAGGATATAGTATTACTGCCCTCCAAGTATCTAATGCATAAAAAAAGATCAAAATTGTCACCTAACACTATCAGAAGAAGTGCAGGAGCCATTTCATACTATCTGAATTATATAGATGAGACTGGCATTCAGTTAGATGATGTATGGGAGATGCCATATAATAAGCAGCAGGAACACTTTACAGACTATTTGATATGGTTACAGGCAGGATTGCATAGTGGAGATAGTTACAAAAAGAAACCATATAATGAGACCTGTAATGCGTATTTAAAAGAGGTGTTCCGATTTTATAGATTTTCTGGACAGCAGGATGAATCTACAAAGCAATTGAAAGTCCTCTCTGATATGAGAATTATTGTACATAATTCAGTGGGAGTAAAAAGAACATTATATCGGAATACATTTCATGGATATCTACAGGAAAAAGGACATATAGGGAAGACCATAGAGCAGGATAAGATCGTGATTTTATTAAAGGCATGTGCCAATTGTCGCGATCAAATCCTGCTTTTATTATTAGCAGAAACGGGATTTCGCATCGGGGAACTTTTGGGAGTCCGGTATGCGACAGACATTGATTATGAAAGACACTTACTGTATGTCAATTTTAGAGAAGATAATGAAAATGGAGCCAGGGCTAAGAATGCAGAATACAGAAAGGCAAAAATCAGCGATGCCACCTTTGAAATTCTGCAGTTTTATATAGAGGAATATAAAGACCTTATTTTCCAGCAGGAATACTTGATTATTAACATTTCGGGAGATTATGCAGGAAAACCGATGCAGGACTCAGGCGTCTATGCATTGATGGAACGGCTGCAGAAGAAGACTGGGATTAAAGTAACACCACATATGCTGCGGCATTATTTTGCAAATGCTCGCCGGAAGGCTGGATGGAAGCTGGAACTTATCAGTCAAGCGCTTGGGCATCGAAATATAGAAACAACAATGAGATATTTAAATATATCGGATCAGGAGTTGATGGATGTCAGTGATGAATTTTATAGAAAACATCAGTCCATTTATGAAATTGACAAATTACTTTAGGGAAGGAGGAGAAGTATGTGATTGCATTAAGATTATTGAATACGGAATCACAGGATAAAGCGGATTATCTTCACAACCAGTTGATAACAGATATAAATGTACCGAGTACATACTGGGAGTGTGCAGAGTCCTACCTAAAAGGTGTAGGGATATATGATGTTTTCCTTATAGAAGAACAGGATTTCCGTAATTATAAAATCTTTTTGCGTGAAACAGGGAATTTTACAAAGAAACAGGTATTTGAGCGAACTGGGTTCCTGCGAAACTTGAAGAAGACTCTCATCCAAGAAGAGTATAAAGAGTTGTTGGATGAAATTGAGCAGTGCAATACAGTGCAAGAACGCTTGAAAGGAAATGTCAGGAATTTCTTGATACGGCAGGGAATTCATCATGTAAAGGAAATTGATTATAGAATCAGAGAACTGTATGAAAGTGAGTTGCGCAGGACAAAAACTTCCTCTAAAGGTCTTGAATATTTGAAGACATTGGATCGGATCAAACAGTTTGATATCCGAAAAGAAATGGAAACCCTTTCTGGAAGAAATAAAGAGCGGCTCAAGTATGAAGGGCAAGTGATTTTTCTTCCCTATATACCGGATCAGGACATAGCATCAGATTTTGATTATATCCAAGATAAAAGCGAACTGGTATGGGATTTTAGTCAAAAGGTGCCAGAAACTTTAAAAAAACAAATTTTTCAGATTTTATGCTATGCCTTGAGAAATATAAAAGACAGCAAGGATCGCAGAGTGCGCTATCTACTTCCTTTAAGGTGGATGTATGAGTTTTGCGTAGAGGAAGGAATTGATGATATCGAGCGGCTTGAACTGGAGCAAATAAAGAAATTGGAAACAATTGTAGCCAGGAAAGTTGCAAATGTGAAGAATAGTATGCAGATTGTGGATAACAGCCGCAAAATACTATTTATGAGTGGAAAAGAAATTCACTGGCATGCAAATGTCTGGTATATGGAAAGATTTAATTTTGCACCAGAGCGTGTAAATCCAAGCAATCCTGTGCAGCGACTCAGTTTTTACGAAGTGACGAATGAGAGAAACAGAGAATTGCTGCAAGAGTATATGAAATATCAAGTAGGTATCGGTGATTTAGCACTTGGAAATATACGAAATCAATTGTGTTATATTAAAAAATTTCTAGTTTACTTTAACACATTGGAATCCATATGTGAAATTACGGAAGAACAGATAGCAGAGTATTTCAAACTTCTGCAGGAAGAGGAAATTAAAGCAGAAACAGTAAACAGACAGATATTTGATATTCACAGATTTTTTGTGTACTTAAATGCTAAAGGACATATCAAGAGAATAATTTTTGATCCGAATTATTACATCCAGAAAGTTTTTCCATATCACCATGATCGAAGTGTTCAGGAAGATGAGTATATGGAAATATTACAAAAGCTAAAGTTTTTTCCGGAAGTACAAAGACTTATTTTCCTAAATTTATGGGCAACAGGACTACGGATCAGTGAGGTATGTACATTAAAAGGAGGTGCGTATTATTGGGATGGGGAAGATGCATGGATTAAGGTTTATCAAATTAAAATGAAAACGGAGAAAATGATACCAATTTCATTGGTGCTTTATCAAATTATGAAAATTTATATAAAAAAGCATCATATTAAACCTACCGATTTCCTGTTTAAATCAAAGGATGGCGGGGCATATAGGACTGGTACCTTTGTTAAGGGCTTCAAAGCAAATTGTAAGAAGTATGGAATACATATTTCGGGCGAAACATTCAAGACGCATGATTACAGGCATACATTGGCAAGTAGTTTCTATGATGAAGGAGTGTCCATTCAGACGATTCGGGATTATTTAGGGCATAACAATGAAAATATGACAAAGCAGTATATAGACTACATGCCTAAACGGATCGAACAGGCGAATAAGGAATATTTCAATCAGGCAGAAAATCTTCTTGCAACTGGAATTATTCCAAAGAAACGGGGTGAAAAAACTGGAAAATAAGATACATATCTATGAATTAGACTGCTATAAGAATGCGACTGAAGAACAAAAAAAGAGAATGAGGGTTCGGAAAGACCGTTACTTCGACTTGGAGGGACTTCCGTCAGAAGAAGTAAGAAAGCTCCTAGAAGATTTTGTCTGGGAAAGGGGAAAGAAACTTGCTCCAAGTAGTTTGGCATCTGAAATATTATATTTTAATAATATCCGGAATTTTCTTATAGAAAAGAATATTAAAATCCTGAGATATGAAGACGAGAATAAGATTATTTTGCAGCTAAAGAGTTGGATGATGGAAAAGGGATATGCCCTTACAAGTAAGAAGTATCGAAGCGTTTATGAAATTGTAGCAACAGAAACACCTGGCATAATAAAGCATATGAAGAAGATTCTGAGGTATTCTCAGAAAGATGGGGGGTGCTTAGAACAGGAGAGAGATGTGTGGGAATTGGACAAGTTTGAATTTCCTCTCCGCAGCAACCCGATAAAGAATGTAAAGACTATAAATTTTAAAGGAATTAGTCAAATAACAATCCGAAAAGAAGTTAAAACAGTAATTTTTATGCATTTGAAATATATGGCAATAGGAAGTATTATGGCTGAGATGGTAGCGACTAAAAGATTTTGTAGATATCTGGCATTAAGGTATCCTAAGATTATATCATTACTAGATTTGACACGGGATATTATGGAAAGCTATTTGATCTATCTTCAGACAGAGGCAAAGGAGAGGAAAAATTATCGCTCTGATTTATATGGTCTACGAAGGGTAATTGAAGATGTGGGAAATCATTATGATAGGCAGGATATTAAAAACCTATTTATAAGTACAGATTTTCCTAGCACGCCAAGATATCTATTTAAGTTTTACTCGGACGAGACCATAAAGAAGCTGAATGAAAACATTTTTCAGATGGATGAACAAATAGCGAGGGCGTTAATCCTTCATCAGCTGCTGGGAACACGAATTTCGGATACGCTTACACTAAAAACAGACTGTTTGAGTATAAGAGAAAATCGATATTTTATACGAATCGAGCAGGTAAAATCAATTACATTTGAAAAAGCAATTAGTGATGAAATAGCACAGCTTATTATAAAGTCAATTGATTATACCGAGGAACATTATGGAAAGACAAAATATATTTTTGTAAAAAAAGAGGATCCATTGAGACCATTTCAGTATAGCATGCTTCAACATCGAGTCATGCAGATGATTAGGAAAAATGATATTCGGGATGAGAATGGAGAGTTGCTGAATTTTGGAACACATACATTCCGACATTGTTATGGGAAAAAGCTGACAGAGATGCATATCGACGACTGGATGATCGCAAGGCTTTTGGGGCATAAAACATTACAAAGTGTACATCATTACCGAAAGATTGGGAACAAGATAATGGCGGATGAAACGAGGGCAGTCAGAGAGAAAATCGATATGATTTTAATGGATGTGGTAAAGGAGTGGGATGGATATGAAATATGATAAGATGATAGCCGTTAACAAAGCTGAGAGTGAGCAGAAAATAAAAAAGGCGATTCGGGCAATCGATGATATGGGTGCCAGAGGGCTGCCGATTTCTGTAACAGAATTGGTTCGTTGGACAGGTTTATCAAGAGGATTTTTTTATAAGAATGTGCAAGTCCGTCAGAAACTGGAGGAAGCTATTAAACAGCCACGGCGGATAGATGTACAGCAGCCATCTGAAGAAAGAAATGCTGCAGATTATAATTTTCAGGAATTGAAGAAGGATTTTAACAGCTGCCAGTCAGAGAATCAAAGGTTAAAGGCTGAAAATGAGCAGCTTCTCCAAAAGTGCAGTATACTTCAAAAAGAGGTGGACACATTGAAGAAACGGTTGGATCGAAAGGAAATTGCATTGTTAAAAAAACTATAAAGGTTGTGATTAAGGATGAAGGCAAATAAAATCATCGAAATGAGCCAGGAAAAAAGCAGGCAAAAAGTAAAACTAGCAATGGATGAAATTCAAAGAATGCGTAATGAGGGCGAAAGGATTACAGTTTCCGGATTATGCAAAAGAACAGGCTTATCTAACTCGTTTTTTTACAGAAATCCAAAAATCAAAGAAGAAGTACATAAAGCTGTTGATATTCAAAATCAAAGCTATAAAATGAACATAGACGAAGTGGAACTCCTTGATGAGTATAAGGAAAAATTGTTAGCTATGAGAATCGAGATTATAAAATTGAAAGCAGAAAATCAAAAGTTAGAATCAGAGTTAGATTTTTTGCGAAGACAACAGGAAGGTGTGAGTGATGTTAAATGAAGTATGATAAAATTGTAGGGCTCAAGAAACAGCAAGAAAAAGAGAATTTAGAAATTATTCAGAGAGAGATTGATGCGATGCTTCGAAGAAAGGAGCGGATATCAATTACTGCATTGGCAAAATATGCAGGGGTGGATAGGAGCTATTTTTATAGAAATTTGCAGGCCAAACAAATGGTAGAAGATGCACAATTGAAGCAGGGAGAATGTTATAACCCTAAAAAGGCAATTTTTGATAGAGCGACTGAGGAAGTTAATAAGCAGCTGAAAAGACAAATGATTTTATACAAGAGACGAATTAAAGAGCTAGAGCTGCAGATAGAATTACTAGAAGAGGAAAATCAGAGGTTGAAAGAAAATAGGTAATTTTACATAAAGTAAGAGAGCAGACTTTTGGACAAGAGGATATCCAAGAGCCTGCTTTTTTACTAAATTAAAAAGAAAAATAATTTACACATCGGAGTGATGTGAAAGATGAGACAATTATTTTCAAGCATTCCGGGGCAGGTACTGGATTTTATTGTGGTGTTGATCGCAATGGTTCTGATCTTTCAGAACAAGATTACGACGCTTGTAAATAACATATGGAAATCAATCGGTAAGAGTGCAAAGAAGATCTATTGATAAGGAGGTCAGAATGAGAAATCAGGGACAGATCACAGTATTTCTCAGTCTGATACTGATAAGTCTTCTGGTTTTGTTCCTTGCGGCTATCGGAGTGGTTGAATTTCATATGGACAGAGCAAGGGTATCGGAGGCTGCGAAAGGAGCCTCCGAGCATATCAAAGCCGATTATCAGGAGCAGATATTTGAGGAATATCATGTGCTTTTGCTGGATAAAACGTATGCAGGCAGAGGAGAGGGAGCATTGGAAGACAGAATGCTTCGTTATCTGGATTATACACTTTCGTCATATGGATTTCAGATACAAGATGTCAGTCTTACCGGAATGAAATCTGTGATGGATTCACATTGTGCGCTGCTAAGAGAGCAGATCCGCGATTATATGACTTTGTATTTACAGGTAAAGGCAGTAAAGGATATTGGAGAATGGATGCAGTTGGATGATCGTTCGGCTGAGACTATGGCACAGGAGATTGCAACAGGGAAGCTGGAAGAAAGTGAGAAATCCGGTGACTGGCAAGGTGAAGATCCAAGAAAAGTATTACAAAGAGAGATGAAGCATGGATTGCTTGATCTGGTACTTCCGGAGAATTCTGGTGTATCAGGTGTGAAGATAGAAATGAGCGAGCTTCCGTCCCATACCGGACAAAAGGATTCGGACAGCAGACAGGATCGTGCAGATGGTGAGGATGATTGCAGCGTGGATACTTCATTTGAGGATATTGATCGTCTGGAAGCAGATATGCAGAAGATGACCCGAAGCGGCTCATCCGAGAGTGGAGAAGCCGGAAATGGTCTGTCGGAGATGACAGATGCAGGGAAAGAACTACTATATGGGCTGACGTGCTTTGATTATTTTACAAGAACCGATGGAAAGGGACATCCGTTGCAATGCGAAGTCGAGTACCTGATCGCAGGCCGGGACAATGATTATGATAACCTGCAGGCCGTTGTAAACCGGATAGTGCTTCACAGGATGCCTGTTAATATGGCGGTATTATTGACTGACCCGGAGAAGATGGCAGAGATCGATAGTATAGCACTTACATTATCACTTGCACCGGGAATTACATATGGAGCCGCCAAATATCTGTTAGTGGCATGTCTGTCTTATGCGGAGACATTGGTGGAGATTCGCTCGTTACTTGCAGGCCATAAGATTCCGCTTGTAAAGACAGGCGCGGAGTGGACTGTAGATTTTGACAGTATCGGTAAGCTTACTGAACTTGATCGGATGGATTATTCAGGTGCGGATGGTGTTGATTACCGGACATTTTTATTCCTGTTTCTGGCAGAAAAAGGAGATGTCATATATGAGCGCATGTGTGATGTTATGCAGATGGTTGTAAGGGAAAAACAGCCGGAGTTTTTGATGAGAGACTGTATCTGTGCATACACGGCAGACCTTGATATCCGGAAGCATGGGACAAATTTCAGCATTGCTATAGAGGCTTCATATCAGGGACAGAGATAATTGCCAGAGATATGTTGAATCAAGATGTTTGCAGAGATATGTCGTATCAGGATTGGAACAAGATAGTAATGTCTTGTGACATTTGGTGATCGTTTGGACCTTGGAGAGGGTCTGAAAAAACTACTACAAAGTAAGATAAGGGGTGGTGTTATATGCTCTCTTGCTTGTCAGGCGGCATGGTTAATATGGTAGTGATACACGTAAAAAGAATAATTGTATGTATAATGTCCCCGTCTCTCCACGGAAAGTTAGATTTTGGTGCCATGCGCAGGGCAAAGAGAGTGTATAAGACCATC
Source organism: Lachnospiraceae bacterium GAM79 (assembly GCA_020735665.1). Lineage (NCBI taxonomy): Bacteria > Bacillati > Bacillota > Clostridia > Lachnospirales > Lachnospiraceae > Lachnospiraceae bacterium GAM79. Next base: position 2,140,478 of record CP085928.1, on the reverse strand, counting down.
CCTTTAGATCAGAAACAAACAGGAAATCGGGGAAGTGCAACATTAGAAGCCATGCTGGTGTTACCGCTGTTTTTATTGGCAGCATTTGCCTGCTTCCAGATTGGGAATCTCCTTCAGACCAGAATGCTGGTATATGAAGCGATGCAGGAGACTGCACAGTATATGGCAGAGACCAAATATATGGAACTGACAGATTCAGAAGCTGACGCGAGCTTAGACGCTGTTACAGCAGGGATGGTGCTTCATACCTATATAGATGATACGGATATGGTTGACCGATATGTAACAGGTGGAAGTAGCGGGATACGGATAAGTCAGGCGGATTACGATACGACTGATGGATGCATCTATCTGCGGCTTGGGTATGGCTTGCAGCAGGAGATTCCATTTATCGGAATAATCAGGTGGAAGGTTTCTGAGCAGATTTGCCAGAAAGCATATGTGGGTCTGATCTTGGACGGAGCAGATAACGATGACAGTTATGTATATATTGCAGAGACAGGTGATGTCTGCCATACCAGCAGAAACTGTTATCACATCCGGCTGACGATCCGGCAAACGAACTTGAACCAGATACAGAATTCGTTATCTCCCTGTGAATTATGTGCAGAAGGAAAACATGCAGATTCTGCGGTGTATGTGACAGAGACGGGTGACCGTTATCATCTATCGATAGGGTGTTCAGGACTGAAACGTACGGTGACAAGGGTTCGCAGGTCGGATGTGACTGGGCTTCCCTATTGCTCTGAATGTGGCAGATAGAAGACAGAAAGGGGATATGTATATGGAGAAGGGCAGAAAAACTCAATGTATGGCTATGAAGACTGACAAGGCGTATGAATATGGAAGTATGGTTATGGAGAATAACAGGCCGTATGAGCGTATAAAGGGTGACGCCGGTTCGATCATAGTTGAAATGTGTGTGCTTATGCCGATCGTTATCACTATTGTATTTATTGCAATTAATATGATGTTCATGCAGATCAACCGGGCAGCTGCGCGGGGAGAAGCGTATGCCATTACATACAATAAAGAAAGCTATATAGCCGGGCAGGCTGGTACAGGAGATGAGATACTGGAACAACAGATATTTCAGTCATTATCAGAATATATGAACAATCTGGATGAGTTGGAGGTCAGTGTATCTGAGAATAAGGGCAGCGGAAAGCTGTTCTATTCTGTAAGAAGACGAAAAACTGTGGTGAAATATGAAGAAAACCATCTGGGCATAGGACTGCTGATCAATAAAAAAGTCAGTCAGAATAAAATCAAACTGGAGGAGGAGATCCGGGATACAGGGAATAATCTCAGGAGGTGGCAGCTATATGGAAAAGAATTATGACACAGATGGATTTGATGTATATATGTTGTTATCTGATGTTGTATGTCAGCCATCATATGAGATGGAGATGTTACAGAGAAATCATATAAGCGGTATTCTCGATATGCGTCTTCGCTATATAGATGGTGAGGGGTATCCCTGTTATAAGGTAAGCGGTCTTACAGAATATGTGGCCGGTATGATGGATATGGATGCAGCATTTGCATCCATGCCGGCACAGCCGACTTCGGATCCTTCGTATGCATCTATGTCGATTTCACCGGAGGAAATCATGCGGGTATTTCAGGCGGTGTTTCATGTAATATGGGAACTCAGACGTTATCTGCTGGTGATGAACGATCTGGTTCTACAGGAAGAATACATATTTTTTGATAACCATAAGAAACAATTTGTTTTTACTTATCTGCCGGGATATCAGATAAGTGTGCGGATGCAGATGCGGGTATTGATGGAACAGTACCTTGGTAGAATGGATCATACGAATCGGGTTCAGGCAGATAAGGTGTATGATCTGTATCAGAAAATAGTCGAAGAATATGTTGATCCGGAAGAGTTAGGGACAGAACTTGATCGGATCTTATCATGTGATGGTTCCTTTCAAATGTCGGGAATCGGATATGCAGAGAAAAAAGGGGGCGGATCTCAGATAGATGATGTTTGCAGGGATATGGAAGCTGTCTGGAATATGAGCAGGGAAGATTCGGAATCGGAAGATCAGGTAAGTATCGAAAAGAGTAGCCTGAGCGACTTAGGAAGCAGGGCGGGAATCAGTATGCGACATCAATGGAATATATATAAGAGCTTGATTATAGGTGGTATGATTCTGACGTTTTTAGCTGGGGTCATAATGGCTTATTTGCAATGTCGAAGATATGGACGGGTGGAACATACGAAGCCGTTATTAGGCATATGCATATTGCTGGCTGTGGAATTGCTGGCATATATAGAGCTTGATAAACGGACAGAAGATAACAGGATATACGAAGAATACCCGAAAGAACCTTTGCAGCATACAGCTTTTAGAGAACAGAAAACAGAAGACATTACGGACGATGAAATTGAGAGCGATGTAGAGAAGCTACGATTATTTGATAAATCGTGCGAGATATGTACGGACGAAAATGCAGCGGATACACAGGTGTTAAATACCGGACAGCCGTATGGGATGTTCGTCTCACTTTCCGGTTATAGTTCTCAGCCGGAAATGGTGTATGTGACCCGGATTCCGGCGTTGATCGGCAGAGGAGATATGGCAGACTGCCGACTACATGGTGAGAGTATCAGCCGGGTTCATGCGAAGCTTGCTTATGCAGATGCAAATTTTATATTGGAAGATATTGAGTCAACAAATGGAACATGTGTCAATGATTATCCATTGAAGAAGGGATATCCGGTATTGTTATTCCCCGGTGATGAGGTTTCATTTGGAAGCGAACGCTATGAGTTTCGGGTGTGTTGATCCGGGACGATTAATTATACAGACGAGGAGGAAATGATGACGCTATGAAGTTTGAAAAAGAAGAAAGAAAACGGAGAAGACGGAGGAACCGGAGAAGACGGGTGATAACAGGCATAATATGTGTGGTATTGGTATGTATATGTTTGTCGATTTATGCATTTGGCAGATCAGAAATGCTGGGTAGTTTTGCCGGTGGTGGTTTGACACTAAGACAGATAGTTATTGCAACAGGCAGTGATGCTATGGAAACGGCTGATAGTACAACGGGTGAAACCGCTGAGATGGCGTTAGCGGTACAGGCGTTACCGGAGCTCATAGAATCAGACATAGAAGAGTACAGGCTTGGAAGAATGAAAGCAGAAAACAGCTGTAAGGATTACCGAATATTACGATATAAGGGCAATACTTATAGCAAACTGTTTTCTGTATATTGTGGGGACAAAGATGCACAGATGCCGTGGTATGGTGAGACGCTGGCAGATGGTGTTCATCGCAGGGGAACAAGAGCAGCCGTTTATAGTGACGATGCGGCAGATCAGTATGCACATAATGGAAGCATGTTGAATAGCAATATTCGAAAAGCATTATATCAGGGATATAAAGAGAAGAAGTCACAGACTGTTATTCAAAATCTTTTAAATTCAATCCGTCATTCTGATGCGACGATAAGTGGGACATCTCCGCTGACGCGAGCACAGGCAGAGTTGATGATCGGCGGGAAGCTTCCCGGTCCGGTAGTAACGAATATTGCACCGACATCAGCAGAAAATAGATTGAAGTATACATATAATATGAGCACAACAGAAACAGCTTATGTCAGTGATAATACCCCTGAACAGAAGCGGAAGAAAAGAACGGAGGTTATCCGGGTGTCAGGAGGAACAGAGAACGGTTTTTCAGTAAAAGTTCCTTCCGGTCAGGGCGTGACATTCTGGATATGTGTGACATGGAATGATACGGTAAAAGACAGCAAATGGAAAGCCTGTACAGGTGGAAGTACAGTGCGGTTAAAAGCGGGAGATCGATTCCTGTTTACAGCAGATATTCAGACGTCGGGAAACACTAAGATAGCAAAGACAGCAGCTGAGAAGTATGGATTTACTACATATGCGGTAGTGCCGGATAATAAAAAGATTCAGTCGTGCTTTGCAGGTGTTTTATATGAATATACATTTGCGATGACTGTTGACTGGGGAAAAAGTCTGACAGATGGTTCATTTACAGTAGAAAAGAATCCGGTAAATCCGGCAGCCGTCAGGCTTCCGTCAGATGAACCTTATTATAATATGGCAGGAATCCGCTATACTGTCTATTCTGACAAAGCTTGTACGGACAAAGCGGGTTCAAACATAGTTGTATCTTATGATGGAAAGGCATATCAGGATAAGGATGGTGCAAATGTAGTATTTGACAGTGAAGCGGCAAGACAACACTATATAACAAAGTATAAATATACGCCATGCATATACTACTGGACAAAGTTGAATCTGGAAAAGGACAGTTCGTATACTTATTATTACAGAGAACGGGATACCGTTTATACCGGAGACGGTAAAGCGAGATGGTATGCGGCAAAAGGAAATACCTATGGCTATCTGGATGCAAATGTCTATCCATACGATACCGCGGGAATCGTTCATACAGGCTATCGGGTTGATTCGGAAGTTAAGAGTTTTACATTAAAAAAGAACAGCACATTTCAGGTGGATGCATCTGTCAGCGAAGATATGGAAAAGGGAAAATTGCGCCTGATAAAGACATATTTTGGAGATATATCACAGACGAAGGGAGTTCGATTCAGACTATATAAAGTTCCGAATGATAAGACTGCCTACGATGCAGAAGGAAGTTCTATATTAATAGGCGAGTATATGGTAAATGCACAGGGAAAAGGAATACCTGTCAGTCTGACATCTGAGGCAATAACACTTGGAATAAAGAGTGATTATAAGGGTGAAGACATTGACTGGTCATTATGTCGGGATATTTATGATCTTCCGCTTGGCTGGTATGTGCTGGTGGAGGATGCTGTGAGTGCAACGGAACGGGGATTCTGTCCGGCACAAGCTGTTTATCATGAGATTACAACGCAAAGTTCGGAGTACGAATTTCAGGTTCATAATTCTAAGATTAATTTATCGGTGAATAAAACGACCGATCAGTTATATGCCGCACACTCATCCGAGTATTCTTTTGCAGGAATCCGTTATCGTTTATATATGGCGGATGCGACAGGAGGTTGCTCTGTGGAGGATGCTCGATATGCGGGAGAATTTGAGATACAGGAGGATGGAAAGGGCAAGGTGACAGATATAAATAAAGGATTTGCCCCGACCGACGGAGCAACGATTGCTCTTACGAGGAAGGATGAATATACATTAGACGGACTACCGGCTGGTATCTATTATCTGGTCGAAATTTCGGGAAATGCATATTTTGAGAAAAATCTGACACCTCAAAAAGTAGATATGTCCTTAGAGAATCGTGATCCAAACGATGAGGGCAGTTATCGGTATGAGATAACCGTAGCGGATACGGCTAAGACCGGAGAATTAAGGCTTGAAAAAGTAAGCGAAGCTCCGGAGATAACAGACCATGATACCCGTTTCTCACTTGAGGGTGCGGTATATGAGGTATATATGGTAACCGGCAAAGATCAGCCGTATGATGAACGGTATAAAGTCGGAACCTTTACGACGAAACTCAGACAACAGACGAATAATGAGACATTGACAGCAATTGGAATTCCGGAGATTTTAAATTCCTGTGGTGTGGAAAATCAATTTCGTATGCCGGATGACAGTCTGGTTGCGATTTCAGCAGATCAGGAAGAATGCGTATTTTCAGGACTTCCGTTTGGATGGTATGCGGTTGTGGAGGTGAAGGAATCGGAAGGCTTTGCGCTTGATCCTGTAATATATTATAAGCACCTTACACCGGAGCATCCGGAAGAAAAAGTAAGACAGACGATACTTTCAGTAGAAACAACGACGGAGACGACAACCGAGGATACAACCGAGACAACGACCGAGAATACAACCGAGACAACGACCGAGGATACAACCGAGGATACAACCGAGATAACAACCGAAAACAGTACTGAGGTAACGACGGAGAACAGTACTGAAATTACAACCGAAAACAGCACCGAAATAACAACTGAGAATACCACGGAAGCAACCACTGAAGATACGGAAGAGCTTACTGCAGAATTGACGACTCAGACGACCGAACAGATACATGAATCAGGAACCCCGAAGACAGGTGATCAGACCAGCCTCTTATTGATTGCCTGTATCGGAGCAGGAGCTGCTCTTTTGGCAGCCATGATATTATTGATCTGTAGAAACGGAAATAAGAAACGAAAATAAATAGGATAGAAAAAGCCCAGCACCTTGAAAACTAATAATTGCTATCAATCACCATTTCGGATATAATATCTTTAGTTGTATTTTGGAGGAAATCGTCATGTCTTATATGGCATTATATCGTAAATGGAGACCGGATACTTTTGAAGAAGTCAAGGGTCAGGATCATGTTGTAACAACACTAAAGAATCAGATCATAAATAACAGGATCGGACATGCATTTCTGTTCTGTGGAACCAGAGGAACCGGAAAGACATCCATAGCTAAGTTATTTGCAAAGGCAGTAAACTGTGAGCACCCGATAAATGGTAGTCCATGTAATGAGTGTGCGGCATGTCGTGCAATCGCCGATGGATCATCCATGAATGTGATCGAGATCGATGCGGCATCTAACAATGGTGTAGACAATATCAGACAGATCCGAGAGGAAGTTCAGTATTCGCCATCGGAAGGAAAATATAAGGTATACATCATCGATGAGGTTCATATGTTGACACAGGGAGCGTTTAATGCTCTGTTAAAGACGTTGGAAGAACCACCGGCTTATGTCATCTTTATATTGGCAACAACAGAATCACATAAGATTCCGATTACGATATCATCAAGATGTCAGAAGTATGAATTTCGCAGGATTTCAGTAGAAACGATCAGTGATCGTCTGATGGAGCTGCTTGGCAGAGAGCAGATCGAAGCTGAGAAGAAAGCAGTTGATTATATCGCCAAAGCGGCGGATGGCTCTATGCGAGATGCACTTAGTATTCTGGATCAGTGTATAGCCTTTAATATAGGTAAAAAACTGACATACGAGAATGTTCTGGATACGATCGGTGCAGTCGATATCGATGTATTTGCCCGATTGCTTGACTGCGTGATAAAGCTCGATGTTGTCGGCGCGATCGATCTGGTAGATGAGGTCGTATGGCAGGGACGTGAGTTGTCCCGGTTCGTTTCAGAATTCACATGGTTTCTTCGAAATGTACTGCTGGTGAAGGTTTCACCGGAGGCAGATCAGAAGCTTGATATGTCAGCAGAGAATCTGGAGCGGTTAAGACAGCTTGCAGCACAGATCGATACGGATGCACTCATTCGTTATATCAATATATTCTCGGATACATCGGCAAATATCAAATATGCGGTTCAGAAGCGTATCGTTCTGGAGCTTGCAGTGATCAAATTATGCAAACCGGAGATGGAGACAGATTACAGTGCACTGCTTGACCGGGTCCGAGTTCTGGAACAGAAGTTAGAGAGTGGAGCTGCCGGATTAGTGGTTGCCGGGAACAATGGTATAGGAAGCTCGGTATCAGAAGGTGTTACAGCATCGGCAGGAGCAACAGTGCAGGGTGCCGGAGCAGTATCACAGGAATTGCTGGATCAGATCTGCACAAGACTGAAGCAGGAAGGAATGCAGATAGGAAAGGCACCTGCAATGGGAGAAGCAGATATAGAAGCAGCATCGAAGAAACTGTCAGAACAGCTGAAGAAAGAACTGCCGGAAGCGAATTATAATGAATTAAGAGAGTTCGTAGAGCAATGGGATATCATCATGGATGGATATCAGAATATTACGAAGAAATTTCTGGAGAAAGCAAGAATCAATATTAATGAAGCCAAGGATGGTCTGTATCTGGCATATGTTCAGAATGAAGATAATAAGCAGGCAATCGCTTATTTTGAAGGAAAAGAACGAATGGCAGCATTACGGGAGCATATAGAGAAAGTGACCGGAAGACAGGTAAAGATCGAGTTGAAGGTTGTCTCAAAGAACAGTGATGCAGCACAGGAGATCGAGGCGAATGATCTTACGAAAATCAATTTTGCTATTCAGTATGAATAAAAACATAAAAAAGAGTTAAGAATCAAGGAGGACATATAAAATGGCTAAAAGAGGCGGCTATAATATGGGTATGATGCCTGGTAACATGAACAACTTAATGAAACAGGCACAGAGAATGCAGAAACAGATGGAGACAACTACCAAGGAATTAGAAGACAAGATATATGAATCTTCTGTAGGTGGCGGAGTTGTTACAGCAAAGGTTTCCGGTAAGAAGGAATTAATGGAGATCAAGCTGGATCCAGAAGTTGTTGATCCTGATGATATCGAGACATTAGAGGATCTGATCATTTCTGCTGTCAATGAAGCATTCCGTATGCAGGATGAAGATTATCAGGAGAATATGAATAAGATTTCCGGCGGTATGGGTCTTGGAGGCTTACCGTTCTAATGGATATATATGGTGGTGAAGTAAACCGTCTGATCGAAGAACTTGGCAGACTTCCGGGTATCGGAGCAAAGACAGCACAGAGACTGGCATTCCACATAATCAGTATGCCGGAGGAACGTGCGCAGGCACTGGCAGATTCGATTGTAAATGCAAAGAAGAAGATAAGATACTGCAATAACTGTTATACGATTACCGACAGTGATCTCTGTCCGATCTGTAGATCGGCAAATCGAAACCATAAGGTGATCATGGTTGTTGAGACTCCGAGGGATCTGGCAGCATATGAACGAACGAATCAGTATGATGGTGTGTATCATGTACTGCATGGAGTGATCAATCCATCTCTGGGAATCGGACCGGCAGATATCAAGATCGCAGAATTGATGAAGCGGTTACAGGGAGATGTAGATGAACTGATCATTGCAACAGGATCGGGACCGGAAGGTGAAGCAACGGCGATGTATATATCGAAGCTGGTCAAGCCGGCAGGCATCAAAGTGAGCAGGATAGCCAGTGGTGTACCGGTAGGCGGAGATCTGGAATGCATTGATGAAGTGACGCTTCTTCGGGCATTAGAAGGCAGAGTATATTTATAGGGACAATTAAATAATGTTTTACATATAAAAGAAGAAAGAGGTGTTTAGGAATGTTGCGAGTTGGATTACTTACCAGTGGCGGCGATTGTCAGGCACTGAATGCAACCATGCGTGGTGTAGCAAAGGGTTTGTACGAGTTATTTGATGAAGTAGAGATTTATGGTTTCCTGAATGGATATAAGGGCTTGATGAGAGCACAGTATATCAAGATGCAGCCGGATGATTTCTCAGGCATTATGACAAAGGGTGGAACGATTCTTGGTAGTTCCAGACAGCCATTTAAACTTATGGGAGAACCGACAGAGGATGGTCTTGATAAGGTGAAATCCATGAAGGACACATACAAGAAGCTGAAGCTGGATTGTCTGTGTGTATTAGGAGGAAATGGTTCGCAGAAGACAGCAAATCTGTTAAGCGAGGAAGGTTTAAATGTAATCGGTCTTCCAAAGACGATCGATAACGATCTTTGGGGAACCGATATGACATTTGGTTTCCAGAGTGCTGTTGATGTGGCAACACAGACGATTGACTGTATTCATACGACAGCAGCATCCCATAATCGTATCTTTATTGTAGAGATTATGGGTCACAAGGTTGGATGGATCACATTACACGCAGGCATTGCGGGTGGCGCAGATGTTATCCTGATCCCTGAGATCCCATATGATATCAAGAAAGTATATGAAGCAATCGATAAGAGAACGAAGAACAATAAAGGCTTTACTATCGTTGCAGTAGCAGAAGGAGCAATCTCCAAAGAGGTTGCTGAGCTTCCAAAGAAAAAGAGAAAGGAAGTAATCGCAAATTCTCCGTATCCATCTGTTGCATATGAGATGGCAGACAAGCTCAAGGAGTTCACAACACAGGATATCCGTATCGCGATTCCCGGTCATACACAGAGAGGTGGAAGCCCATGCCCATATGACAGAGTGATCTCATCCAGATTCGGTGCAAAGGCTGCGGAGCTGATCAAGGCAAAGGATTTCGGAAAGCTCGTTGTATTCAAGGATAATATGGTAACTGCTATTCCATTATCAGAATCAGCAGGAAAGCTCAAATATGTATCTCCGGATGACGATATTGTACTGGCGGCAAAAACGCTTGGAATCTCATTTGGCGATTAAATTCAGAGAAAAACAGTTTTTCAGTAACATAAGTCTCTCTGTCTGCATATATACTAATAGTAATTAAGATTGTAGACAGGGAGATTTGTATGCAGAACGAATTCAAATACATTCCATATGACGGTAAGGATACGAATATAAGAGGATTGATAAAGAATGGAAATGTATATAGTCTGACAAGAGGTATGTCAGGTCTGCTCCTGCCGGATGATCCAAATGAAGATCTCAGCCGTGCGGAAAAGGACTGGGCATATCTGAAAGAGATGTACCCTGAACGGGTACGGCGCATCAGTGCAATGGTAGAAGAAGAATGTGATAAATTGGAATATGCCGGAAGTCCGATGTTTGCGGAATATCCGGATGCAGAGGTTATCCGTAAAATAGCAAGAGATGTCTATGCGGAACTTCCCGATCGGGATATTGATATCCACTTGGATATGGAAGCGGCACCATCAGAACCTCCGTATGTACCGAGGGGAAATGGTTGTGGTAACTGTATGATGCGTAATTTGATAGAAACATTGATCTGTAATGAATTTTACTGTAGACGTGAGCGCTACAGAAGATGTAGGAGACGATTTTACCTGTGAAGAAAATAGGAACACTTATTATGAGAATAATAGTAATGGCAGTTTTCTTTGTGATTACTATTTTTTTAGTTGATAAATTTCAGAATAGACAATATAAGAATCTGGCAATGGAAATGGAGAATGCCACATTGCCTTTAGTATATGTAGACTATGAGGGCAGATATATTAACTGCCTTCATGGTTATACAACGGTAGTTGATACCACTCTGTTCAGAGACTGCATTACCCCGGTTACAGATGATAAGAAGGTGCGGCTTGCAGTAGATGATAAGAATGGTTATGCAAAAGATTACAGCTATGAGCTTCGATCGATATCGGGTGACTCATTGATCGAGAATGGTGATCTTGAATCGGATGGGGAAGAAAACGGCTATCAGATGTTTGATATCGAGATTCGTATGGATATAAAGCCGGATACAGAATATATGCTTGTATTCAAGCTTGACGGAAAGGATGAAGAAACGGTTCGATATTATACAAGAATTGTGATCAATGACAATTATCACGCAGATGAGCTGCTTGATTTTGTACAGAAATTCAATGCTGCAACATTTGAGTTTGATACTTATGAAGAAGCATCCCTGATCTATCCGTATATGCAGGCATATAAAGGGCAAGATGATGATAGCGTATCCATGGGACATATGAATCTGAACAGCAGTTACAAGGATCTGATCTGGAGCGGAATGAACCCGATTCGTATTACATCGATCATTCCACAGATTAAAGAGATTGATGTAAATTATGCCGTGATCGAATTAGACTATGTAACGATGACAGAGGATTCAAACGGAGAAACAGATTATTACTCTATCAGGGAATACTATCGTGTGAGTTACAAAGAACTGCAGCCGGATGACACGACAGTCGGTGCGGAAACCGGTGATATGACTGGTGCCGGAGCAGAGGACTCAACCGGAGATACAGGCTCCGGAGATGGCGAAGCATCTGCTGATGAGGGTACGATCTCGGTTATGAACTTTGATCGGTATGTGGATGAATATTTCAACAGAACCGGTGTCGATAATAAGAATAATGTCTATGAGATCGGTATTGTTCTGGATAAGAAATTAGACTACAAATACAGTTCAGATAATAAGAAAATCGCATTTGTAAGAAATGGACAATTGTGGTTGTATAATTATTCTGAAAATCAGATATCTATGGTATTTGGTTTCTGGATGGATGATGTGGAGAATGTTCGAAACACATATGATCATTATGATATTAACATTATATCGATGGATGATGATGGAAATATCAAGTTTGCGGTATATGGTTATATGAACCGTGGCGCACATGAAGGCAAGCTTGGAATCAGTCTGTGTTCTTATGATGCTGCAACTATGGAAGTGACTGAACTGGTATTTGCTGAATGCAATGAGCCATATGCAGCAATGAAGGATGAAGTATCCAGACTTACCTATTATGATGGTACTAATTTTTATTTTATGCTTGGAAATAAAGTGAATTGCATTAATGTGGATCAGAAACAGTTATCTTATTTTATAGATCAGGTATCACTCGATCATGTATATGTATCAGATAATATGGAAGTGATCGCATATGACAGTTCTGATAACAGTACGGATAATTCCGTTCTTACAATGGTGAATCTGAAAACCGGACAGACATATACTTTTGATTCCGGTGCAGGTAAGAGTCTGATATGTTATGGCTTTAAGAATTCAGATATGATTTATGGAATCTGTGATGTGGCAGATAATTCTATGCAGTTGGATCAGGAATCATTTGCAAAGGCGGGACTGGCAGAATCTGTATACAGCAAGATACCGTCTTATAAATTGTTTATTGTGGATGAAAATGGAGAACAGATCAAAGAGTACGAAAAGGGCGATACTTATATTGTAGATGTTCGGATTGAAGATAATCTGATCTATATGACCAGAGGAGTGAAGTCAGGAGAAAATTTTAAGCAGACAGACGATGATTTCATCACTTTCAAAGAAGATGATGCTGTAGCAAGAATACAGACTGTGACAAGAAGTTCATCCGGTGGTATATCAAAGCTTTATTTTACGGTTCCATCGAATATTTATCTGACATATGTACCATATCTGAATATAACGAAGAATACTGTAACGAATCGTTCCTCAGATATGCTTATTACAGTTGAAGATGAGTATGCAGGATATATGGTATATGATAACCTGGGGCTGACAGGTATTTATGATAAGGCAGGAGATGCAATCAATCGGGCAACAAAGATATCGGGTATCGTAGTATCCAAAGATGGCGAAGTCGTATACAGACAGTCAGAGACACAGGAGTATAATACGATTGCATCGTCAATCTATCATCAGAGCTCAAAGAGTGTGGAAGCTTCCATTTGGGATTGCGTTTATATGACACTGATCTATGAGGGCGTTACAGATCTGACATACGATGAGATGAAGGCATCGTATACAGATCCGGTAGAGACACTCACTGTACTCGGTAAATATCCGGGTGCAGATATCTCCGGTATTTCATTAGATCTTGTATTTGGATATATCGGCAGGGGTATTCCGGTTATCAGCAGGATAAATGACGGAAGGTATGTATTGATCGTCAGCTATAACAGTGAGGCGGTCAGATACTATGATCCTGTACTGGATGAAGAAGTGCGGGTGTCAAGAAAAGAATATGAAGCCTCTATGAGTAAGGGAAATAATGAACTTTATTCCTATGTTCAGGAGTAGAATTGAAAAGATATACAGAAGGGGTCAAAGACATTACACAAAAGGTTTGAGTTCTGCCGTATATAAAATAAAAAGAAAAGCTGCCGATTCCGGCAGCTTTTCTATATTATGATAACAACGTTCTGTGTGGATTACTCCTCTGAAATTGTTCCAACAGGACATGAACCTGCACATGCGCCACATGAAATGCACTGTGAACCATCAATAACGAAAACACCACCGTTATCGCTAATAGCTCCAACTGGGCATGAACCTGCACATGAACCACAACCGATACATGAATCACCAATTACGAATGCCATATGATTGTCCTCCTTTTAGTAATAATAATCACATCTCGTTACCTATTCTAAATCAAAAAGTTTTTTATATCAAGTGAAATGAAGTGATTTGTAAAAAATTAGTCTGTGCTAACTTGAGTTTGCCTAGCTTTTTTTCATATAAAAGGATAGACAATTAAAATTGTGTATACTATAATAATGAAGATATTTTTGGAATCGAAAAATGTCATAAAATCAATGAAGAATACAGGAAACAGGAGGAAATATCCACATGGCAAAGATCAGTAAAGATATGCTTATAAATGATATTTTAGCAGTAGATGCAGGAAATGCTGCAATTCTTATGGCGGCAGGTATGCATTGTATCGGATGCCTTGCAGCAGCAGGAGAGACATTAGAGGAAGCAGCAGCCGTTCACGGTTTAGATGCTGCAGAGCTGGAAGTTGAGATTAATGATTATCTTGCAAAGAAAGAGGAGCAGCAGGCATAGTGATTTGTAACAGCCCGAGCAGCAGATCTGTAAAAAAGAAACCATTCCCGAAAGAGTATTGACAGGAATGGTTCTTTTTTTGTACAGAAATTCGGATGTAACAGAAAATGCTGTATCTGAATCTTTTCAATTGTAAAAATATACAGGAATCAAGCTTCCCATGAATAAATATTTATAGAGCAGACAGTGTCTGTACTGCCTCATCTTCAATAACCATCTTATAATGTTCTTTGAAATGATAAGGTGTCGCTGACGTCATCTTTTGAGATGAACCGTATTCACCGAGTATATAGCAGACACGATTGAATTCCGGTATGGTATTCTGGTCGTTTGTGAACAGAAGATAGAAGCGCTTATCTACCGGATTCTTATATAATGTGTTGGTACTGAAATAAAAGCCGGCAATCTGCTTGGAGGCTTGGATCACAGTATTCAATGAATCAAACACGATAAGTCTTGTCAAGGCTTTCTGTGTTTCTTCTTCCTTTGATTCAGGAGTGGATGCAGGGGTATCAAAATTCGTTGTGATCTCTGCATTATCACCTGCGATACTTGATAAGCTGTTTACGAAGCCTTCCAGAGCATTAAAGATTGCTTCCGGTACCTGAGAAGAATCTCCGTTGATTCCGATATTGATCTGACCGGATATGACGTTATCGTCGTCATCGGAGGAAAAAGTAAGATCTTCGTCATCGTAATCATCTTCTTCATCGTCATAGTCGGTATCATCAGCATCCGTATCTTTTGTGAACCTTGAGAATCTGGTATCTAATTCCTCCGGATCCTCAACCTTGGTTACGATCAATATAAGGCATTCTGATGAGATTGGGATGGCCTCGATCATCAGAGGTATATCATCAACTTCAAATCCGAGTTCGTTGGATGCTTGCTGCATCATTTCGCGAAACAGCTCCTTTGCCTTTGGAGAACCATATGCGAGTTCGGATATTTTTAATTGTTTGTCTGCTAAATCTGCTTTATTCAATGTGCATCTGATCTGATTTTCACTTAAGCGTTCAATTTTCAATAGGATCACCCCATTTCTGATAGTTACCCGGATGGGTAGAAAACAAGTCATGCAATTGTGTATTAAAACGCACCTATAGTTTACCATATTTAACGAACAAGTAAATAGGGTATAATGTGAAAAAATATGAAATAATTTATAAAAAATCTGTGTGTAATGAATAAAGATATATCCACAGTATAAATTATGTAACAAAAGGAGATTGGGTTCATAATTCATATATTTGACTGCGGTTTGACCATAATTTTAAAAAAATGGGTTGGCAAACGGCTTCAGATAGGGTAATATAAATACAGACGTCTTATGAACCTTTCATGTGGTTCGGCACAGGTGGATTTTTTATGCCTGTGAATATCCGTTTAATGATCTGTATATGACAAATGCTGTTTATGCCTAAAGGGTTGTCCATGATATGATTAATATTCACACATCACAGTTTGATTATGTAAGAATGCACATGGGAATCGGTGGGCAGACAGAGTCAATTTTCCATATAAGAAAGAAACTTTAACCAAATAAATCAAAATAGATATCAGCAGATAATTTGTAGAAGATTACAAAAAGAAAAATTTGCTGATATGACCATGCACAAAATAATTGAAGGCAGGGCGCATATAAGGTGTCCCTGCCTTTTTCTATTCTGTCAGTGTATCACCGTATTCTGTTATAAAATACCAGATGCCTTCCGCTATCGCCGCTGCCATGGCATCCTGATAATCGGCAGAAGTAAGTGCCTTACATTCATCCGGATTACTTAAGAAACCGCACTCAACAATGACGGCAGGACAGGGGCTTTTTTTCAGGATCATGTATTCGGCATTTCCTTTTACAGGCCTTTCATTATCGGGATCGATATTGGATTGAATCGAGCTGTGAATACTTTCGGCGAGCAGCTTCCCCTGTTTTGAGCCTGTAAAATAGAAAACCTGAGCGCCATGTACTGAAGGATCGGTGAAACTGTTTTGGTGGATACTGATGAACAGATCAGACTGATGATCTGCAACAATCTGAATACGATGGTTCAAGTCTGAGTTTTTCATCGTTCCTGTTGCTTCGGTATTCAGGGAACTGTCATCCTCTCTGGTCATATAGACGATAAAGCCCATGTCGGACAGCTTCTGTTTTAAGGCAAGGGTGATACGTAGATTGATATTTTTTTCCGGAGAGTCATCTACCCCGATCTTTCCCGGATCATAGCCGCCGTGTCCAGGGTCAAGAGTAATGACATATTTGGATGACGTATCATTTGTCTCTGAAGTATCAGGAACTATTTCGGGAACCGGCGCTGACTGATTATCTGTATCAGGAGAAGTACCCGGCTTATAATAAAAAAGCAGGAGAACCGATAAGGAACAGAAGAAGATCAGACCGAATACAAGTTTGCGATTGATTTTTCTTAGGATAGAGGCATTTGCTGGCTTCATGGAAATCACCCGGTATACGCTGTTATTCATATCTATGCAGAGAATAGGGAGTACATGACAATATAACGCAAATAACAGGATATTTGTTGACATTTGGCAGGGCAGGAATTAAGATAAAGCATGTAAATTTCATAATGATAGAATCTGCTCAGATGCAGTCTTTTTCGTATCTGATCAGGGGGAAATTCGGTGAGAATCCGGTGCAACCGCCATTACTGTGTTAAGGCATCAGCCTTTCAGTCAGAATACCCGCAGATTTCATGAGATTTTTCCGCCACCTGTATAAGACAGGAACCAGATCGGCGGAGATGGGCAGTAAGACATTATTGCCTATACAGCTTTTGGGCGAGGGAAAAGCAGATGATGAAGAATAATAATCCCCTGCTTGGAACCAACAATTACATATTTATAAAGAAAGGAATCTACGAAATGAAACGAATCAGGACACTGGTGCTTTCGTTTTTATTTGCGTGCGCAGTTTTATTCGTGCCATTTGCAGTAAATGCAGGTTATGGTATTCAGAATGTTGCGGCAGCGGAAGAAGATGAAAGTACGACCGATTACAGCACAAAATATGTTGTGCTGTCTCTTGAGGGCTTTACGATCGGACAGGGATTTTATATCACACCGACTCGTATGTCTTATGAAGAGATTGGAAATGTCTGGAAACAGGAAGGGATAGACATTGATCTGTCTAAATTGACCGTTTCACAGGCAACTTATGCATTTTTCAAGAAAGCAGGACTTCAGACAGAGCCTGCAGGATCAAGTGCCTACAATGACAGCAACTTTTATCTGGCAAATATCAAAGGCATTGATAAAGGAACTGTAAAAGTTCCAACAGCACTCTTGGATGCATATAAGACACGTAACAATGGAAATGATCTGGAGCTGGATGACAAAACCGGTTCCGGACTCGGAGAATTTGATTACACATCATGGTCAGGCTGGATGATCACAGATGATAATGTATCTTGCAACACAAGTGCAGGAGCATATCTTGTAGACCAGGGAACCGGAGCAAATACCAATGTTCTTCGTTGGCAGTTTACACTTGCCGGTTATGGAGCAGATATTGGATGTGGATTTGAAGGAAATGAGGCATATTATGTAACACAGGATAAGACTGATCTGTATACATTATATGCAGAGAATGAAGAAGAAATTGCCAAAGATGCATCATTAAATGCAGAGCTTCTGGCAGTTATGACAGACCTGAATGCATCAGCAGATGATGTTGCAGATGCGGAATTGAAAATCAAAAAACTTAACGGAAATCTTGTATCAATCAAAATGAATAACGATGCACCATATATGACTCTTACAGATGCAGATGGAAAGACAGTGGCGGCTGGACATCCGGACAGTAATCATGTATATACAGTTGGACTTGAAAAAGGAACATATCGTTTATCAGGTTATAAATTAGTGAATGATAAAAAGGTAGATATGGGTTCAATCGATCTGGTTGTTACCAATGATGCTAAGCAGTCATATACATTATATAGCGTAACAGGAATTGCCTGTACAAATGCAGACACAGTTGACGGTTCAAAGGTATACTGGACAGAAGGCAAAGATTATACAATCACATCTAAGGTTATGTCACCGGATAGTGTAGATCGTCATGTGTCTCTTGGACTGATGCAGGCAGCAACTGCAACTGATTATGCGAGATATGCAGCACTTTGTTATGCTGCTGATATGGTTGAGGTGACGGTTACACCTTTAGGAGAGCATGTGTCAGCTTATGCTTCGAAAGTGGTATCCAATACAATCACTTCAAGCCGTTCCTATGGATATTCTATATCCGCACCGGCAGCAAGAAAGGTAACATTTACTGTACCGGAAGGAGCTGAGCTTCGTGTCGGAATCCTGTCAACCTATTATATTTACAGAGATGAAACAGGTACAAAGATAGAATCTGACGAAGAAGGTTATGATACATATGAGTATAATCTCGGAAGTGGTACTACTTATTATTATCGTGTATCCGGTGCAGGCGGTGTAACTTACTGGAACTGGGTTTCAACAAGTCAGGATGCAGATTATACAGTTACAAAAGCAGATATGTATATTGGGGATGATTCCTACAATCCGGATACTGTATATCATGATCTATCCAAGAACCTGTATGATGTTGCAGATATTTATCTTACATCAGATGAGCGTGGATATCTTTCTATGAAGAAGGGTGAGAAGTATAGTCTGGAATGTTTCCGTAACTGGCAGGCGATTGAAAGCTTTATGAATTCTAAAATAGCAGAACCGGATTTCCATTATACAGTTATTGATGAAAATGGAAACCCTTCCAACGATGTAATTTCAGTTACACCGGGAGCCCATTCCGAGGTCGCAGAGATTCAGGCGAAATCCGAAGGAACAGCACTTCTTCTGGTAACATATGATGCAGAGATCAATATGGCAAGCAAAAATATGGGCGGAACAAACTTCAGTGCGATCTGGCCGGAAAATACAGGTGTTGTTGTAGTAACTGTTGATCAGGATGGAACCGGCATTCAGACCAATATGACAATCAACGAAGGAAAGAATTCAGAAAAGGCAAAAACTGCAGCAGACGGAATCGATTCACAGCTTGATGTTCTTTATTATCTGAAGGGAACAGAAGGTGCAGAGTATACATTTGCACCGGAAAGCGGAGTATCTGTATCCGTTCTTCGTCCGGAGATCGTTGGTGGAAAACTGACATATGGTGGTTTCTCGGCAAAAGATATTACAGAGAATGAGGATGGAAGCTATACGATTGCAGGACTGACAGAAGGTCCTAATGTTGTTAAAGTTACAAAGAACGGAGTTAGTACCTATCAGGTAATTCGTGCAAAAGAGGTAGAGGTTTCATATACCTATAAAGATGCCGATGGAAATGATATAACTGCGGATAAGCTTACAGCAGGTGATTCTATTGTGATTTCCTATGGTGAGAGAACAGAAGACGGAAAGCGTTCTTATAATGGTACATATATTCCTGCTAACAAACTGGCAGGTGTATATAATATGTATGGTACTATCTATCTGACAGATGATGAGGGTAATGTATATAAGAGCAAGACAACTCAGTATCCATATGCGGCTACTCCGGCTGCACAGACAGTAACAGTTACTGTTCCAACTTATTATACAGAGGATACATTTACTTTAGACGGATGTCTTCTTGAATCAGGATTCGGTTCAGTCTATGGTTCACACAGACAGATCAAACATTCTGTTGGAAAACCTATGCAGATGGCAGCCGGTACAGGTACCGCATATATGGGCAGACTTCCAAAGATGGAATTTAAGCTTGCAGATGCAGGATTTGTAAATGTTTCATTAAGTGTTAATGACAGAAAGACACAGAATGAGATTAAAGATTACACAATCAGCGTAAAGGATGAAAAAGGAAATGTTACAACTGTAACAGACGGCGCATTCAAGGGACTTGTGGGCAGAACATATTCATATGCTATTAAGGCTGCAGGTTATATGTATAAAGAAGGATCTTTTGAGATTCCGGAGGATACAACAGGCGGTCTTGTGCAGAAGTTATACCTGACTCCATCTTCTGAACTTGCATGGGATGGAACGACAAAGACAGAACCAAAGCAGGTTGATGGTGTATATCAGATCGGAAGCGGAGCTGAGTTCTACTGGTTTGCAAATGAAGTAAATGTGAATAAGAAGGCTTCAATTGATGTAGTGTTAACGGCAGACATTGATCTTGCAGGTTATCAATGGACTCCGATTGGTGATTTTAATACTATTTATGCGGGTTCTTTTGATGGACAGGGGCACACGATTAAGAATCTGTATCAGAACGATACATCTTATTCAGGAATCTTTGGATTGGAAAAGGGACAGGTACGAAACCTGACAGTAGAAGGTAATATTTATATAGCTACCAAGACAGCTGCCGGTGCGATTGTTGGTTATCTCAATCAGGGAACAAAAGATAATCCGGCATTGATCTCAAACTGTGTTTCTAAAGTAAATATTACATACACAGGAACAAATTCTTATGCTAATATTGGTGGAATTGTAGGATATTGTAATACAAGCAGCTTAACGAATTCAGTAATAGAGAATTGTGTAAACTATGGTACGATCAAAGCTGAGAATGGTGGAACTGTAGGTGGTATTTTAGGATCCATGTCCAGCTGCAATATTACGATAAAGAATTGTACAAACTATGGTACTATTACAGCAAAGAGCAGAGTGGGTGGCATTCTTGGTACTCATGATGAATACAATGCATTTGCTCCTGGAGACAAGATTATTAACTGCTATAATGCAGGTGAGATTTCCGGTAAGGAGTATGTTGGAGGAATCGCAGGTATCTTCAATGGTAGAGAATCAAATAATGCCAGCACAGAGATGACAGGATGCTACAGTGCCGGAACGGTTACAGGAAGCGGTGCTACAACAGATGTTACAGCATTTGCAGGAGAGGCAGAGGATATGATAATATCCGGATCTGTATATTCATGTACGAATGAGGTAGGAAATACATATACTGAGGATCAGGCTGCTTTTGTAGCTGCTTCTGATATAGCAGCGGTAAAAGCACTGACAACAGAGACTGTTTCCAGAGCTTCAGATAAAGAATTACTTGATCGTGTTGCTCCT
This sequence comes from Lachnospiraceae bacterium GAM79, assembly GCA_020735665.1. NCBI lineage: Bacteria > Bacillati > Bacillota > Clostridia > Lachnospirales > Lachnospiraceae > Lachnospiraceae bacterium GAM79. Next base: position 2,119,224 of record CP085928.1, on the reverse strand, counting down.
GTTATCGATATTCTTTCAAAGGTTCTGACAACACAGGATGAACAGGCATTTATAAAATTATATAATGATTTGAATGAAGCTATCGATAAAGTAAGAACTGTAAAGGTCGGTATATATGATTATACCGCAGTAAATGCAGGAATTGAGGGAGCATCTTCTGATGGTGTTGTCCTTGATGAAGTAAAAGTTGATGCAGCGACTGCAGTGGATGCTGTCGAAAAGGCATTAAAGGAGAACAATATTCCATATGTTCTGACAGATACAGGATATGGACCATATATGGAATCTATTAATGGACTGACTGTTCAGGCTGAATATACAATGTCAGGCTGGATGTTCTCATATAACCATGATGATTTTACAAATAGTGGATTGGGAACAGTTACATTAAATGATGGAGATACACTGGAATTCCATTATGAGCTTACAGGTGCGGATGTAGCATCTGCATATGCAGGACTCCCGGTATTAAAAGAACTTACAGTTGAGAATAATACATTTGCATTTGAGACAGAGACAGCATATGATGACAACTGGCAGCCAAGTTATACTTATAAAGTAAATGGTGAGACACTTGCCGGAGCCGGTACAGAAGCAGATCCATTTGTTGTAAAGATTAAGTCAGATCGTATAACTGGTTCAGATATTACGAAGTTAGCAGTTAATTATAAGACAGAAGCAGATTCTCATTATGTAACAGTAGATGGTCTTTCAGACAGCGTGGATCTGACAGATGGAGTTGTATTCCATATCACATCCAGAGCAGGAAGAACCGCTTATTATAAGCTTGCAATAGAAAAGGTATTGACAACAGACAATACAAAGATTGAAGTTGCAGAAGCTGTTTATACAGGAGAAGAAGTAAAACCGGAAGTAAAGGTATATCTGGATGATAAGCTGTTGACAGCAGAGAACTATGATGTGATATTTACCGATAATGTAAATGCAGGAACTGCTACCTGTACGATCAAAGGTAAGAATGAATATAGTGGACAGGTTCAGACAACCTTTGAGATTAAAAAGGCAAAGCAGGAAATCGTAGTTGCATCTACAACGCTGGAAGTAGTAGAGGGTGCAGAACCATTTGCTCTTGCAGTTGAGGCTAAGGGTGCACTTACATACACTATTTCAGCGGATGACATAGCTTCTGTAGACGAGACTGGTCTGGTAACAGTAAAGGCAGTTGGTACTGCTGATATTACGATCAAGGCGGCTGAGACAGATAATTATGAGGCAGCAGAACTGGTTATAAGTCTGACTGTTAAGAAGAATGAGGGCGTTCAGATTACTGCTGAAAATACAGTAGTCACAGTTTCGGATGTTACATATACCGGCAAAGAACAGGAGCCGGCTGTTACAGTTACTGTTGGTGGCAAAGAATTATCAGCAGATGATTATACTGTAGAATATTCTGATAACAAGAATGCAGGAACTGCAAAAGTAGTTGTTACAGGTAAGGGTAGTTATACAGGTACAGCAGAGAGTACATTTGTGATCAAGAAGGCACCACAGACGATCTCATCACAGACAATCTATGTATATAATAAATATATTGCATTAAGACCATCTGTTAAGGGTACAGTTACTTACACATCTTCTGATAAGAAGGTTGCAACCGTAAACAAGAAGTCCGGATTTGTTACAGCTAAGAAGCCGGGCAAGGTACAGATCAAAGTAACAGCCGCAGCAACAGCTAATTACAAGAAGGGAACAGGCACGATCACCCTGATCGTTGTACCTGCAACACCGACTGTACAGAAGGCTGCAGCATATAAGACCAAGGCAATCAAGGTTTCTTATAAGAAAGCTTCCGGCGCAAGTGGTTACCAGATCACATATGCAACAAATAAGTCATTCAAGAACGCTAAGAGCGCATCAGTAAGCAGCAAGAAGACAAGTGCTGTTATAAAGAACCTGAAAAAGGGTAAGAAATATTATGTAAAGGTAAGATCATATAAGAAGATCGGTGGCAAGAAGTATTACAGCGTTTACAGTAAGGTAAAGACCGTAAAGACAAAGTAATACGGAATTGCAAATGATTGGATCATAATATAAGATCATAACAGGATCTTGATACCGGCTGTCATAAGTTGGATATACAAATCTGACGATGTGACAGCCGGTATTTATTATAGAAAGAGCAATTACGCAGAAAGGGGACATATTCATTTTATGGCTGACAGATTTACGATGAGAGAAGACTGTATAGAAATGCTTCAGGAAGCTTATAAGAGGTTGAACAGGTATCCGAAGAAATCAGATTTTACGGTAGAAGAAGTTGCGGCGATCAAATCATTTCTTGGACCATGGCCGAGAGCCTTGGAAGCCGGTGGGATTCTTCCCGACCGTTCGGCTGAGCGGGAAGCCGAAAAGAAACAGAAAAGGATCGCAGCGAAGCGCAGACAGACGCAGTATAAGATTGAGCGTCAAAAAAATAACAGGAAAGATGAGACCGTAAATGAAGATGATAAATGAAAAACTCCAGATGCCGGGAAACGCATCTGGAGCTAGTCTGAAATATGAGGGGGCTCAAGAGATTATAGGATGGTACCTTTGAGCAAAATGGCAACAAACAAAATAAAACAACATGTTGCAAAGATACCAAACTTAACTTTGAGATAATTGCAGCGGGCGAAAGACCTCTCTGTCTCAGCGTAAGTGCTGCGCTCATTCCTGTTCTGTTCTTTGCTTGAATACTCCATAAGCACCATCCCTTGTCTTGATGATGTTACTATAAAACCTCTATGCATCATAATCTGCAAAAAAATGCATCAATTCTGCATATTTCTTATAAAGAAGTATTAAGCATCTGTTAATTATAAAAATATCGGTTCATCTGGTAGAAGAACAATCCGTTTTTCATATAAAAGTTGTATTCTTCTGTTGTATCGACGTCTAATTCCATAGTGATCTCAGTAGTGTAAGTATAATAGGTATGAGCAGTCAGAGGTGTTCCTGTTAGCTTTTCAAATAGCTGCAGATCAGAATCCGGTATCTCTGTTGGAGTCATACCTGCACCGCTTCCGGACCCTTTCTCAAAGCTGAGCTCATAATAAGAGATTAATATATCGTATAGGGGGTCGAAACAAGTGTCACTGAACGTAGTTGAATTACCGACATGGCTTCCTAAAAAGTTATACAGTGGAAGTATATAATCATTGTAATATTTCAGTTTTACCAGACTTTCTTCATTATAGAAAGTGTTGGAATTAGGATCCAGATTCATTGTAAATGTAATCAGTTTGTTTGTGTCATAATCCAGGAGGCAATTCATTTCAAATCCAAAATAGTAGATATTAACCACCCATATCGTAAAACTGCGGTAAGAATCTTCGTCTGAGGTTGCGAGATATTTGGATATATACATCTCGTAGATACCATTTACAGTAAAATCACAGGAAAAATAATCTGAGAAATACGATGTCAGTTCATTTACGGTTATATCATGAATCTCACTGTAGGAATGCTTGTCCGTATAATCAAAGTTCAGATCGGTGTAATAACATTCTCCGTTTATGATGTTGATCTTCTCCAGCAGTGTCAGTTTATTTGTTACATCGAGATTGTTCGGACTGATCTCATGGCTGGATACGGAATTCAATGTTTTCCAGTCCTGAATACGAAAATACAGATTCGAGGCAACGATGCAGATCATAAAAATTGCAATGCATATTATAAACCAGAGAAGATTCTTGTAGAGGAAATGAAGAATACCGCGTGCTTTTCCGGTATGCTCGACAGAGGGAACAGTACCTTCTTCACTCTCATTTATCATATCATTTACTTCTGATTCAGAGATATCATCGTCTTCCTTATGGGCAGCGGTCAGTTCATAGGAAGCAATGACAGATTCTTTATTTTCTTTGTTACTCATGATGTGCCGCCTCCTTTATATTTGGTAATGTAATAGTGACAACCGTACCACGTCCGACGGCGCTCTTGTATTTGATCTTAGCCTGATGGATCTCTGCGATCTTGCTGCAAATAGCAAGTCCGAGTCCGGCGCCGCCCTGCGCACGGGATCTGGATTTGTCGATTCGGTAGAAAGCTTCACTGATTCGTGTGATTTCTTCCGGTGGCATTCCCCGTCCGTTATCTTTGATAATGATTACATAATTATCATCCCTTACAGTTCCGGCTACATGGATAAGACCATTGTCGTCGATCGCTTTTCTGGCGTTATCAATGATATTGATGATCAGAGACTGAAAGAGGTCAATGTCCATCATACAGCAGCCCTTTCGGCAGCTTGACTTTAATGTGATATGTTCCTTTGCCAGCTCCGGCTTCATAACATTGATTACATTTCGGACCGCAAGAGCCGGATCAGTCGGTGTCAATATAGTTTCCTGATTCTTAACGACCAGCAGATCTAGTAATTTCAAGGATAAGCTCTCCAGACGTTTTCCTTCTGAGAAAATATAGTTGGCTGCTTCATTTGTTTCGTCTTCACTCATATTCTGGCTTCGCAGAAGATCGGCATAACCGATGATCGAAGTCATAGGGGTCTTTAATTCATGTGCGAAGCTTCCCATAAACTGTTCCTGTTTTTCCATAGAGAAATGAAGCTCTGAGATGTTATCTTCGATAGTATCTGCCATGTTGTTGAAATCATTTGCGAGTGCCTCGATCTCATCGCTGGAGTGGATGTGCAGACGGGCAGAGTAATCACCGTGGGAGATATGCTGCGCAAGTGATGATAATTTTTCCAACGGCTTTGTAAGCAGGCTGGCTGCGATCATGGATGTGATACTTCCGACAACGAAGATCACGATCAACAGCAGACGGAATGTATTCTGTTCCTGCGCACGAGCAGCATACACGGAAGTGATGTCATAGACAATGTCCATCTGTGAGATGTCCAGATTTTCTGTATTGATATCCATGGAACTGCATAATTGCAGATAGTAGTTATTATTTTCTCTCCAAATGATTGAATTACAGGTATTTTCATCCGATGGTTTCATTTCTTTATATGTAAAGGATGAATTCATGATGCTTACGACTTCCATATCCGAATTTCGAAGAATGATATTCTTGCGGTTGGAGTTGCCCTGGGCGGAAAGCTGGTTGATGATATTAGACATGTCGATATAAGATGATACAGAATTTGTATCAACAGCAATCAGCAGAGTACTCTGAATACTCTCATAATTTAGCAGGTCGCTGTCGATGGTGGAAGATAACGAGGTTTTGAATGATCGGTGGATCAGTATGGTTCCTCCCAGACCGAAGGACAGTCCCAGAAGTACAACCATACATAATACCAGTTTATGCTTAAATTTCATAGAAACTCCTTTTTAGATCTCCAGACGATATCCGATCTTGTTAATGGTTTTTAAGCAGTCCTCCAGTCCGAGCTTTTTACGCATACGCTGAACATGGAGCGCAACTGTGCGGCTGTCGCATGGATAGTCGCCGCCCCAGATACGTTCATAGATCGTTTCACGATAGAGGGCAACGCCCGGATTCTGTGCAAATAACAGCAGCAGTTCATATTCCTTGTTTGTCAGAGGAATCTCCCTGCCGTTTTTGGTAACGCTCATTGCGACAGTATCGATCATCAGATCACGTATGGCAATCGTTGTATTCAGCTTATTATATCTCCGGAGTACAACCTCGATCCTTGCAAGAAGCTCGACAATCTCAAATGGTTTCACGATATAATCTTCGGCTCCCATCTTCAGACCCATAACACGGTCGTTTAAGGAATTCTTTGCTGTGATAAAGATTACAGGGATTTTTAACGGCTTGATATATTCAAGGACATCATAACCGGATGCACCCGGAAGCATGATGTCGAGCAGAACCAGGTCAAACGGATTTTCCTCTAATATATCGGCTGCAGCCAGACCGTCATAGATACAGGTACAGGAATATCCCGCCTTTGTAAGACTCATTTTGATCAGATTGGCGATTGGCTTTTCGTCTTCAACTACTAAAATATTAATCATAAATACATAACCTCCAGCGGGTCGACCTTAAATGACCCCATACGAATTAATTCTACTATATTTTAGAAAAACATAAAAGAGAATAATGCCGAAAAAATGAGATTTAAGGTTTTGTCCTGTCCCTCTCGGCTGTCCACTACCCCCCCACTTCATGTCTGCTCCCTTCCGGCTGGATTCTTTGCATATAAACTCGCATATTATCTATGAATTGTACCTGCCTTATTTGCTCATGCTCCTGTGCAAACTCGCCTTCGGCTCAAACATGCACCCGCATTCGCTGGCAAGGTACAAGTTCATAACGAAAATATTGCTTTATGTTTATATGCAAAGAATCCGACCGGAAGGGAGCAGACATGAAGTGGGGGGTGGTGGACAGCCGTGAGGGGGGGCAGGCGCGAGGTGGAGCAAAACACAAGTCGAGAGGGGGCGATGCGGAACATTGGGGAGTTCACAAGATGTTGTTTAGATGGTATATTAATAAAGATTGGATGAAGTTATTAAGCTATTATGTGTTTTAAAGAAAAGGGCAATATTTCTTAATAAAGGACAATAAGCAAATGATGAAAAAGGAAGAACTGAAAGAGTTAGAGGAAAGAATAGTGAATGGTTATCGCATCAGCAGAGAGGAAGCCGGATTGCTTATGGAAGCTGACCTGACAGAGCTATCTGAAGCAGCAGACCGGATACGACTGCATTTTTGTGGAAATGTCTGTGATGTCTGTTCTGTGGCGGCGGTCAAGGTAGGACAATGCAGCGAGGATTGTCTGTACTGTGCACAGTCAACAAGAGCAAAGGATAAAGTTCCGGCAGAATGTGTGCTGGGCGAGAAGGTATTGACGGATATAGCGGTTCAGGATAAGTGCAGAGGCTCTTATCGTTATGGACTGGTGTCTGTTGGCAGGCGACTGTCGAAAAAAGAGGTAGAGCTTGCTGTTTCAAATGTTGCGGATATAAGAAAAACTGCGGATATCCATGTGTGCGCATCCCTTGGTATGTTGGATAAGGAGGATTTCACGAAGCTGCATGAAGCAGGGATGACGATGGTTCATAATAATATGGAGACATCGGATGAATTCTTTAAGACCTTATGTACTACGCACACCTCAGATGATAAGAGAAAAAGCATCCGTGCGGCGAAAGCAGCCGGCATGAAGGTGTGCAGTGGCGGGCTGATCGGACTGGGAGAGACACTTTCTGATCGAATTGATCTGGCATTTTCCTTGAGAGAGCTGGATGTGGATTCTGTTCCGATCAATATGTTGAATCCGATTCCGGGAACTTATTTTGAGCATCAGGAACCGATGAAAGAAGATGAATTTCTTCGTACGGTTGCAATCTTTCGGTTTGTTCTGCCGGATACATTTATCCGCTTGGCTGCCGGAAGGGCATTTTTGCCTGATAATGGAAAGGCGGCACTTCGAGTCGGTGCAAATGCGGTTATCAGCGGTGACTTTCTGACAACGACAGGAATTACATTTGAGACAGATCTGCAGATGATACGTGAGCAGGGGTATGAGGTCGGAGCACCAAAGCCCGGCAGCCGCATGGACTTTTAATCGATATTGTTTCGTCCCACCGGCCGACTGAATACTCTGTATTAGACTCGCATATTTTCTATGCATTGCACTTGCCTGATCCGCTCATGCTTCAGTGCAAACTCGCCTTTGGCTCGGACATGCACCCGCATTCGCTGGCAAAGTACAATTCATAACGAAAATATTGCTAATGTCTATATACAGAGGATTCAGTCGGCCGGTGGGACGAAACAGTGTCGGGATGTAAGATTTAACTGCGGTTGTTGAATTTTCGAGAAGAAAATTATATTATAAAAAAGAATGAAAATAAGATCCGGCATAAAGGATTTACGGACAAATAATTTGTTTTAAGAAGAAAGAGGTACAACATGAATATTTATGACAGAATGATGGCGATTGGCACGAAGATGACAGAGATGGATGCCTCCACTTATCAGGGAGCATTTATCGGGAAGATATCATATATGGCAGAGAAGGAGCAGGCAGGACAGGCAGGCAGCATCCGCTACGAATTCGGAGCCGTAAAGGAGAATGCATTTATGTATATTCTTCCGATCCTTGGTTATGTGGATGGTGTAGAGTCACCTGTAGAGAAATTTACGGTAACTCTGGTAAAACCATCTGATAAAGAGAAAGAGTTGAAACGAGTGGAAGCGGCTTCTTATGATAATGCAGAGGATTTTCATACATTTTCAAAAGAAGAGGTTTACAGCTTCAGTAAGGAGACGGGTGATCAAAACAAGATTCATCTGACCGACCATCCGGTTGTACAGGGGATGCTTCTCCTTCGTACCGCCGCTGTAAAGGCAGATGATGTGGCGAGAATCGATGTGAAGTTTGTGGAACCATCATATGCAGAAGAAGAACTGAAATGGGCATATGATGGCAGGGATTATGTATTGTTTGCAGATGGATATGTGAAGGCAACATTCCGTATCAAATAATATCTGACATGGAGGGTGTATGAAGGTAAATAAGTTCAGCCGGATGTATCTGGTTGGCATGATCTGTATACTTTTGTCCGGTTTTTTTCCGTATTTCAGATATCGTTTTACGATACAGGATGTAGAAACTTTGAAGCAGGGGTATCCTTTATTGAATCTGAAAAAGCTGGCAACACAATATAGCGGTATGGGAGAAATCAACTTTTTTACGCGTGTTGTGCCATATTTTATTTTACTTGCGGGAATTGCCGGAATTGTATTGATATTGATCTATTTTGCAGGAGACCATGATACATGGAATATATTTAATCTGAATATGTTTATTCCTGTTGTAGCTTCGGGTGTTGGATTATTTATTATAAGACACCATCAGACGATCCGGGCAATTCGTGAAATATTGAACGACACTACAGAGAGTATGCACGAAAGCGGTTATACAGGATCTGCCGGATACGGAGCAGGATTTTATCTATTGGCAGCGGGCGTTATGATCAGTCTGGTGAGTGCGGTATGCTTCTTTGCACTTGATAAATAATTGAGGTATGAGAGATGGCAAATGAAAAGATTTTGTTGGTGGAAGATGATTTTGCACTTGCAATGGGAACAGAATATACATTAAAAACTGAAAATTACGAAGTCGTGAAAGCCTCGAATCTGGCAGAAGCGAAAGCACTGTTACAGCCGGACATTGATCTTGTATTATTAGACGTGATGCTTCCGGATGGAAATGGCTATGATTTTTGCCGATATATAAGAGAACATGATAATTATGTTCCTGTCATATTCCTGACGGCGGTTTCTGATGAGGTGAATCTGGTACAGGGGTTGGAACTTGGGGCAGATGATTATATTGCAAAGCCTTATCGCGTAAAAGAACTTCTGACAAGGATTGCAGTTATCTTGCGTCGGCAGAAATATAATTCCGATACAAAAGAAAAGAAGGAAGAAACGGAAGCGGACATTATATTCGGACATACAAGACTTGATAACAGGCTTTATAAGATTTATCAGAAAGAACGAAATGTAGACTGTACACCGAGCGAATTCCGTTTATTAAAAGAACTGGTGACACATGCGGATCAAGTACTTACCAGAAAACAGCTGATTGAACGGCTATGGGATGTAGATGAAGCATTCGTAGATGATAATACCTTGTCTGTTTATATCAAACGTCTGCGCGATAAGCTGGAAGAGGATGCGGTCTACATTCAGACTGTCCGCGGAATCGGCTATACCTTTTCATTAGGCAATTCAACTAATAAGTAAATATATATTATAAATTAAAATAAAAAAGATGCTATTACATATTATTACGCAAGACACTTCCGTTCTAATCCTCGTGCAGTGGTACATAAAGCAGCAAAATACGCTGCTTAAGTACCAGCCTCGGATAAGGCTTGCTTCATAATAGTAATGACATCTTTTTTATATACTATACTGTATGTTTACTTATTAGTTGAATTGCTTATTTAAGGTTTACATAGTCTGCGGATACATAGCCGGTGTAGCTTTTGCGTCCCTTTTTAAAGGAAACTTTATACCAGTTTGTGCCGCGGCTTGTGCGGATGCCCTTTACAGTGAGCGTTTTGCCGTTTGTAACGGTTGTCAGGATCTTGCTGCTTGTATTTGCACCCTTTCTTACATTTAATACACCGCATGCAACTTTAACCTTCTGAGTTGTTTTTACAGTTGAAGCGGCAGCGGAACGCTTTCCTTTATATACAGTTTTTCCGATCTTGTTAAATGCAGTAACATGATATTTATATTTGGATGATGCCTTTGCATTTATACAGTAGATGAACTGGGTTCCATTGTTGATCGTTTTGATCTTCTTATATTTCTTTGCTTTAGTATCATAACGATAAATGTAGTAGCCATTCACACCTTTGATAGGTTCCCATGACAGGAGTTGTTTGGAGCCATAGCTCTTAACCTTTACATTTGTTACCTTTTGGGGAATTACCTTTGCGGATGTTGTAACACTTTCACCGGTGTACGTCTTGCCGTTATATTTCCTGTATGATTTGATCTGGAACTTATAGCCGTTATTGGATGTAAGACCACTCTGTGTAAATGTTGTAGTTTTTGCAGATGTGATCGTTGCGATCTTTGTCCATGAAGAACCGGCTACATCTTCTTTTACATACAGACGGTAGCCGTCGATATTGCTTTCCTTCTTCCATGTCAGCTTCACGGTGTCAGCCTTGATGGTTTCGGCTTTGAAATTCTTAACAGCTGCCGGTTTGGTCAGTACTGTTACGGAATCGGAACGATCGGTGTTTGTATTTTTGCCGCTCTTTGTATAGTAAGCAATGACGGAATAAGTATATTCTTTATTGCCGGTTAAACCTGTGTGTGTGAAGGATGTTGTATTTTTGTTCTTGATCGTTTTGAGATGTGACCATTTATTTGCATCGTTTTTCACATAGATCTTATAGCCGGATACATTTACCTGTGGATTCCAGCGGATTGTAGCGGAATTCTTTGTTGCAGATACCGTTACATCGGATACCTTGCCCGGTTTTGTGTTTCCTGTTGCGACATTTGAGTAATCAAAATAAGCTTTTTTGCCGTCTTCTACATAGTAGGCACGAACCTTATATGAATAAGAAGTACCACAGTTAAGATCTGTGTCTTTCCATGTGTTTGAAGAAGCGCCCTCTACATAGGCAGCGGTTTCATATTTTCCGGTTGACGCATTCAATCTGGAGATCCGGTAGCCGCTGACTTCTGTCTGCGCGTCCCATGTTATTGTGAGGGATGTCTCTGCCTTTTTGGATACAGCTGCATTTGTAACTGTCTTTTTCTGTGTGGTTGCATGTACCGGAGTGGAATATGCACCATAATAGTTGCCATCCTTCAACTTATAATAAGCGCGGACCTGATAACTGTATAAAGTATTGATCTCGAGATCCTTGTCGATGTAGGTCGTCTTTGAGGCACCGGTTGTTTTGCCGATCTTCTCATACTTTCCGGTTTCTTTATTCAAACGATAGATCTGATAGCCGTAAGCATATGGAACCTTATTCCATTTCAAAGTTATACTTAACATGCTGGCGGTCTTTCTTGTCAGGTTCTTGACAGCGGCAGGTTTCTTGACATAACGGAAGTTCATATCGACTCTGCCTGCGATTCCATCGACGGAACCGGAAGATGTGTACTGCCAGTAGGAGTACTTACCATCAAATGATGCATGAATGCTTCCGGTCGCACTGTCCCATCCCGGATACTGGGCGAGCCAGATCTGGTAGTTCTTTGCGATCGCATTTGAATTCACATCATTTGTAAGTAAGGATTTGTTGGCATATACCATAGCGGTATAATTCTTGCTTTCCACCTCTTTACAGAAAGCATTGCAGATCGTTGTTGCCTGAGCAACACTTAGATGTGCGCGTGCAAGTCTGCCGGTGTTGCCTGTATAATATTCAAAATCCATAACAATAGGAAGGTTGATGTCATAACCCTTGAGCAGGTTCATTGTAAAGTCAGCTTCCGCTTTGGCTTCCGCTGTGCTGATTGCCTGTGAGTAGATATAGACGCCTACATCCAGACCCGCGTCGATAGCACCTTGTAAGTTTTCCTTATATAATGCATCTGCTTCCAGTACACCGGATTCTGTTGTGCGAAGCGCTACACGGATGATCGCAAATTTGACACCATCTGCTTTTACTTTTTTCCAGTCAATTTTTCCTTGCCATCTGGAGATGTCGATACCATCGATCACATCGTAGCCGTCGAACTGGCTGTCATGGGAATAACTGCCGGTGTTGATGGCTGCGAGAGATGGACTGCTGTTATAATCTGACTGTTTCTGCAGTTCGCTGAATGCCTCAGGATCTTCGCCGTATTTCTGATTGATATATGCAACCTGTGCATCCGTCAGGGACGAACGATCAAAGGTTCCGTTTGCAACCATAGTGTTGATTGCGTCTTCATAAGATGAGTCCGTATGGCTGCCGGAAGCGGAAACGCCGGATTGTGATTGATAGGTATAAGCTGTCTGTGCGGATACATGTCCGGCATTTTTTGGCATAGAGAATGCTGCAAGGCCGGTAAGCATACCGCACAGGATGGTTGTGACTAGTTTTTTCAAGATAAATAACCTCCCATTTGTTTTGAGTGAAAATGTTTTATAAGCATATGTAAAAATAAATCCTTTGCTATTGTAAAAAAGACGTTTTTGTATTTTTACATACAGAAACATAATATTTTTTTTACATACAAAAGTCAATATATGGACGTGATTTAAGATTTACAATATAAAGAAAAGCTGCGTTTGTAAAACATATGTCAAGAGCCTTTACTGAATATTTACCCAAAAGACGGATTTTTTTAGTGAAAAGATGATCGGATGATGTTATACTTATAATATCTGTGGAATAAAACGACAAAATAATTGATACGGAAGGGAAAAACACATGGAAGAAAAAGTAGGTTTTTTTAAGACGGTTGCCGGAATGTTCAAAGGCCTGGTTCGTCCGTCGGAATATATAAAGACAGGAAGGAAAAGCTCTTGGTTTGCTATACATGTGCTGGTTATTTGTGTCAGTATTTTGCTGCCGATGGTTGTTTTCTATATTCCTGTGAGTAAAAAGATCGGATATAATCGACTGGCAGATGCAATTGATGACAGGATTGCTTATTTCAGTGTTAGTCAGGACGGTTTTTACTGTAAGAAAAAGTATGAGATGAAGCGACCGGGTGGTGCTTATATCCGGATTGATTCTACTGATTATGATACAGAATCAGATGAGATCGATGAGCTGTTGGAAGAGGGACATTATAGAACAATGGTTGTTGTATCGAATCAGGAGATTCTTTTATACAGTGATGATGCGCCTACTCGTATCAGCTGGAGCAGCGTATACAGTCATCTCCGGTCAATCGAGAAGAGGGATATATATGATAAAGAGATTCTGCTTACGTTTACAAGACGCTATGATACACCGTTTCTGATAGGTATTACGCTTGTGATGGCAGTATTGTTAATATTTATTTATTATATTGCAACTCTGATATGGGGCTTTATCATAAATGCAATAAAACGAATATTTGGTATAAGTGACGAGGTCAGTTTTTCAGATATTGTAAAGGCATCAACGCTTGTCAGAACCCCATGGTTTGCGGCTGCTGTTTTGATCGCCGGATATGTATTAAAAGGTCAGTTTGTATTTATGTATATTCTGTGTGTGATCATAACATTTGTTTATTTGATAGCAGCAATTAAATTATATGCAGATCAGATCCTGCGGATACCGGAGAAACCGGAAACAGGAGCGCAGGAAGAACATGTACCGGATGAAGATTATTATGGAGACTGATAACAGTTTCTCATTATATTATAAAATAACTATTAGGAGGCAGTATGCGTAAAACAAAAATTATATGTACATTAGGACCATCAACGGATGATGATGATATTTTAAGACGGCTTATGATCGAGGGAATGAATGTTGCTCGATTTAACTTTTCACATGGAGATCATGCACAGCATAAACGCAATATGGAACGTATTATGAAATTCAGAACAGAACTGAATCTTCCTGTTGCAACACTGCTTGATACAAAGGGACCGGAAATTCGTGTTAAAGATTTCAAAAACGGAAAGATCGAACTGAAACCGGGTCAGACATTCACACTTACAACCGATGAGGTAGAGGGTGATGAGAAGATGGTTTCGATCACATATAAGAACCTTGTAAATGACGTAAAGCCGGGTAATACGATCCTTATCGATGACGGACTGATCGAGATGACAGTGGAACAGGTATCAGAGAGTAAGATAGTTTGTCGTGTGGTAAATGGCGGACCGGTATCAAATCACAAAGGGGTAAACGTACCACGCGTAAATCTGTCTATGCCATATATCAGCGACCAGGATCGCTCGGACATTATATTCGGTATAGAAAATGATTTTGATTTCATTGCTGCTTCCTTTGTAAGAACTGCAGATGATGTATTGGAGATCCGCAAGATCTTAGATGAGCATGGATGCGATAATATCAATATCATTTCCAAAATTGAGAATATGCAGGGAGTTGAGAATATCGACGAGATCATCCGCGTGTCAGATGGTATTATGGTAGCCCGTGGCGATATGGGTGTTGAGATTCCGTTAGAAGATGTCCCTGTTATCCAGAAGATGATCATTAAGAAAGTATACAATGCTGATAAACAGGTTGTGACAGCGACACAGATGCTTGATTCCATGATCAAGAATCCAAGACCAACGAGAGCAGAGGCGACAGACGTTGCAAATGCGATCTACGACGGAACAAGTGCAATCATGCTTTCCGGTGAGACTGCAGCAGGTAAGTATCCGGTAGAGGCACTTCATACCATGATCAAGATTGCAGAGCGTGCAGAAGAAGATATTGATTATACAAAACGTTTTTATGAGAGAGGAAATATCCAGAATCCGGATATCACCAGCGCTATTTCTCATGCGACTTGCACAACTGCGATCGATCTTGGTGCGGCGGCAATCGTAACTGTAACCAAATCCGGAAAAACTGCCCGCATGATCTCCAAATACAGACCGAAATGCCCGATCATCGGATGTTCACCGGTTGAGAAGGTCTGCAGACAGCTGAACCTTTCATGGGGTGTTCAGCCACTTCTGATCGCAGAGGAGAATAATACTGATGATCTGTTTGAGCATTCGGTAGAGGCGGCTAAGAGAAACCATTATATTAAGGATGGAGAAATCGTTGTTATTACTGCGGGGGTTCCGCTTGGCGTTACCGGAACAACCAACCTGATCAAAGTACATGTAGTTGGACACATTCTGGTTAAGGGAGTTTCTGTAAACGAAAAATCTGTATGTGCCCCCTTGTGTGTAGCTGATTCAGAGGAAGAATTAATAAAAAACTACAATTCCGGTGATATTATCGTTATGAAAGAAACCAGCAATAATATCATGGAGCAGTTAAAAACTGCTTCAGCGATCGTATGTGAGAAGGACGGAAAGAATTCGCATGCAGCAATTGTTGGTTTAAGCAGGGATATCCCGGTTATTATAGGAGCGAAAAATGCAACACAGATTCTGAAAACCGGAGCAATTGTTACGGTAAAAGCAAAAGACGGAGTAGTTGTTTCATAGCTCTGTAACAAATCTTAAATTTTAAGAAATTAAGGGAAAACGTATAAAATCCATGAATTGCCATGTTGACAAGCATTAGTAATGTTGCTATAATGAACCAGAAATGTAACATTTTCGTAACAAATGTTTGGCAACATGGCATTTGTATGGGAGGTAATAAAATGTCGAAGACAACCAGAAGAATTTCAGTTGCAGTTATGACCGTAAGTCTGGCAGCAACGACAGCATTTGGTGTGATAAAAGCAAACAGTGTTTATGATGATTCCAATATCGGTATCTCGTCCGTTCTTGATCGTTATGTAGAATCTGTTCAGTTGGATACAACAGAGGATACAATATCTGCGAAGACAGAAGAACAGACAACGACAGAGACAGCTGATAAGAAGAATAGCAAGAAGACAACAAAAAAGGATAAAACAGTATCTGCACAGGCGGAAGAAGTGACATGTAAGTATCCGCAGTTTCAGGATCGTTGCCTTACAACAGTTTCCGATTCTGTAAATATCAGAGCAACCGCAAGTGAAGATGGCGAGCTGGTTGGAACACTTGCAGCAAACGGAATTGCTCTTGTAAAAGAAAAAGGTGATACATGGACGAAAATCGCATCCGGTAACTGCGAGGGATACATAAAGAATGATTATCTGGTGTTCGGTGATGATGCAGGAGCATATGCGGAAGAACATTGCAGCAAGCTTGCTACCATAACAACAGAGACCTTGAATGTTCGTGAGCAGGCAGATGGTGACAGTGATTGCGTAACCCAGATTCCCGGCGGACAGACATATGAAGTGTTAAGTCAGTCAGACGGATGGACACAGCTCCAGATCGATGACAGTGTAAGCGGATATGTAAGTTCCGATTACGTTGAGATATCCTACAATACGGTAAAGGCTGTAACAGTAGAGGAAGCAGAAGCTGCAAGAATAGCAGCAGAGGAAGAAGCAAAGAGAAAACAGGAAGAAGCAGAGGCAGAGAGACAGAGACAGCAGCAGGCAGCTCAGAACAACAGCTCAGGTGACGGTCAGTCATCAGACAACGGCAGCAGTTCAAGCTCACAGACGACAGAGGCTCCTTCAACAGAAGCACCTGCGACGGAAGCTCCTACAACAGAGGCTCCATCTACTCCGGATCCTGTACCATCCAGTGGATCGACCGGTGTTGATCTTGCAAATTATGCATTACAGTTTGTCGGTAACCCTTATGTATATGGTGGTACAAGCCTTACAAACGGTGCTGACTGTTCAGGATTTACATTATCAGTATATGCACACTTTGGAATTTCACTTCCACATTCCGCAACAGCTCAGTCTTATTACGGAACAGAAGTAAGTCTTTCAGAACTGGAACCGGGTGACCTGTTGTTCTATGGTTCAGAAGGAGATATCGGACATGTGGCGATCTACACAGGTGGCGGCATGGTAGTACATGCAAGTACAGAAGCAACCGGTATCAAGACATCGGTATATAACTACAGAACACCTGTTAAGGCAGTCAGACTGCTTGGACAATAAAGGACTACAGAAATAGAAGAAAAGCCGGTATATAGTGAGAGGATATGTTGTTCCTCCCGATATGTACCGGCTTTTCTTTTTTTATTTTTATCGAAAGGAGTCTTTACAGCTAAAGATATATTTTCATACAGAAAAAAGATACAGATGTATTTGTGTAGTTTTCATAAATTATATAAATTAATTGTTAATTTGACTAAAAAACAGAAAGAAGACGCCTTCCTTTTGTTTAAAATGACTTGAAAAAATGATGGTTTATGCTATAATAAGACTATCAATTCGGGAATCCCCGAAAAAGAAGGAGTTGGGCAACATGAATTACATAATTAGTGGAAAAAATATCGATGTTACTGAAGGCTTAAAGAATGCAGTATATGACAAGCTGTCCAAGCTTGAGAAATATTTCGCAGAAGATGCTGTTGCACAGGTTACATTTAGTGTAGAGAAAGACAGACAGAAGATAGAAGTTACGATTCCTATGAAAGGACATATCATTCGTGCAGAACAGGTAAGTGATGATATGTATGTATCGATCGATCTTGTGCTGGAAGTGATTGAGAGACAGGTGAACAGGCATAAGAAGAAGCTGATCGACAAGGAGCAGAATGCAGCATATCTCCAGAATTCATTTGTAGAAGAAGAAACAGATGAAGATGACGAGATCAAGATCGTAAGATGCAAGAAATTTGCAGTAAAGCCTATGTATCCGGAAGATGCATGCATCCAGATGGATCTGCTTGGACATAATTTCTATGTATTCAGAAACGCTGAGACAGAAGAAGTAAATGTTGTCTATAAGAGAAAAGGTAACACATACGGATTGATCGAACCGGAATTTTAATCTCAACCTGCCACACAGGAAGCTTACAGAAGCAGATCCGAAAGGATTGGCAGATGTGTAGCTGCAGAGATTTATGGATAAAGAGAAGGGTCGCCAGAATATCAACGCTGGCGGCTCTTTTTTGCGTGAAAAGTTATCGGGCTTTAGCGTTATTTCATAATGCTTTACCAAAGCTTTTCAGATTCATTCTTGATATAAATTTCATATGATGGTATTATGTACCCTGAGTAACAAGATTTGGATACGAAACCAAGAAAACAGTTAGGAGAATAATAGAATGGGATTATTTGAAAAAGTATTTGGCACACATAGTGAGAAAGAACTGAAGAAGATCGCTCCTATTGTGGACAAGATAGAAGCACTTGATTCTGATATGCAGGCATTGTCCGATGAGGAATTAAGAGCAAAGACAACAGAGTTCAAAGATAGACTTGCAAATGGAGAAACTCTTGATGATCTGTTGGTAGAAGCATTTGCAGTTGTAAGAGAGGCTGCATACAGAGTGCTTGGCATCAAGCATTACAGAGTACAGTTGATCGGTGGTGTTGTATTACATCAGGGACGTATCGCCGAGATGAAAACCGGTGAAGGTAAGACACTTGTATCTACACTTCCTGTATACTTAAACGCACTGGAGGGCAAGGGTGTTCAGGTCGTAACAGTTAACGATTACCTGGCAAAGCGTGATGCGGAATGGATGGGTAAGGTTCATGAGTTTCTTGGACTTACAGTTGGTATTATTTTGAATTCATCTACAAATGATGAAAGACGTGACGCATATGCATGCGACATCACTTATGTAACAAATAACGAACTCGGTTTCGATTACTTAAGAGATAACATGGTTATCTATAAAGAAAAGCTTGTGTTAAGAGGACTTCATTATTGCGTAATCGATGAGGTCGACTCAGTATTGATCGATGAGGCGAGAACCCCTCTGATCATTTCAGGACAGAGTGGTAAATCAACAGAGCTTTATAAAATGTGCGATTACCTTGCAAGACGTATGAAGCGTGGTGAAGGTGATGGCGAGATATCCAAGATGGATATGCTGATGAATACAGCGATCGAGGAAGACGGAGATTTTCTTGTAAATGAAAAAGACAAATACGTTATGCTGACAGCAAACGGTGTAAAGGAAGTAGAGCAGTTCTTCCATATTGAGAACCTGTCCGATCCTGAGAATATCGAGATCCAGCATAACATTATTCTTGCACTTCGTGCACATAACCTGATGTTCCGTGACCGTGATTACGTTGTAAAGGATGATGAGGTTCTGATCGTTGATGAATTTACAGGACGTATCATGCCGGGCCGTCGTTTCTCAGATGGACTGCATCAGGCGATCGAGGCAAAGGAAAATGTAAAGGTTAAGAGAGAATCCAAGACACTTGCGACGATCACATTCCAGAACTTCTTCAATATGTTTGAGAAGAAAGCGGGTATGACAGGTACAGCAAGTACAGAGGAAGAAGAATTCAGAGAGATCTACGGCATGGATGTTGTAGAGATCCCGACCAACCTTCCTGTACAGAGAATTGACCGTCCGGATTCTATCTTCAAGACAAAGAAAGAGAAATTAAACGCTATTGTTGAGCAGATCAATGAGAGTTACAGAAAAGGACAGCCTGTTCTGGTTGGTACGATCAATATTGATGCATCTGAGGAACTCAGCCATATGCTCAGCAAGAAAAAGATTCCACATAAGGTATTAAATGCAAAGTTCCATGAGCTTGAGGCAGAGATCGTTGCAGAAGCAGGTCAGAAGAATGCAGTTACGATCGCAACGAACATGGCTGGTCGTGGTACGGATATTAAGCTTGGCGAGGGCGTTGCTGAACTTGGCGGACTTCGTATCATTGGTACAGAACGTCATGAGTCCAGACGAATCGATAATCAGCTCCGTGGACGTTCCGGTCGTCAGGGAGATCCGGGTGAATCCAAATTCTACCTGTCTCTGGAAGATGATCTGATGAGATTATTTGGTTCCGAACGTGTTATGAGCCTTTATGATACATTGAAGATTCCGGAGGGCGAGGAGATTCAGCATAAGACGATTTCGAACTTCGTAGAAAAGGCGCAGAAGAAGATTGAAAGTAACAACTTTGCGATCAGAAAGAATCTGTTAGAGTATGATCGTGTAAATAACGAACAGAGAGAGATCATTTATAAGGAGCGTCGGAGAGTCTTAGATGGTGAAGATATGCATGAAGTTATCCTGAAGATGCTCAAGGATGATATCGGTGCATGTGTGGATATCGTATGCTCATCAGAAGCGGCACCGGAAGAATGGAATATTGTAGAGCTTGACAATATGATCCGTGAGATCATTCCATTTACAGAACCAATCGCACTTACTGAGCATGAGATTAAAAAGGGTGACACAGAAGAACTCAAAGAGAGATTGTATAATGAGGCTGTGGAACTCTACCATGAGAAAGAAAAAGAATTCCCAAGTCCGGAAGATATGCGTGAGATCGAGCGTATTATCCTTCTGAAGGTAATTGATAGAAAATGGACTGACCATATCGACGATATGGAACAGTTAAAGCAGGGTATCGGGCTTCAGTCGCTGGGTCAGAGAGATCCTGTTGTAGAATACAAGTTTGCCGGTTATGACATGTTCAATGAGATGACAAGAGCAATTCAGGAGGATACAGTAAAACTGCTTCTCCGTGTTAAGGTTGAACAGAAGGTTGAACGTGAAGAAGTAAATAAGGTTACAGGAACAAACAAGGATGATACTGTATCCAGAGGACCTGTAAAGAAAGCAAAAAAAATCGGAAGAAATGATTTGTGTCCATGCGGCAGCGGTAAGAAATATAAGAACTGCTGCGGACGGAACGAATAGAAATAATGTGTTGCAGCTGCAACCGATAAAGTAGGTGAGAAATTAATGATAGAGACAGACCAGTTTAAGTTCACACTGAATCAGTACAGACAACCATTAATGGAAGTAAGGGATTCACTTTGACATCGCTGGCAGAAAAGACAGCATAGGAAAATTACAATATGAGATGGAACAGCCTGGCTTCTGGGATGATGTAGCAAAGTCAACCAGTGTTTCTAGGCAGTTAAAGAAGCTGCAGGATTCGCTGGAGGAATATCAGAAGTTGGAACAGGATTTTTCGGATATCGAAACCCTGATTCAGATGGCGGAAGAAGAGGGCGATTCCTCTATGATAGAGGAGATCGGTGAGATGCTGACTGCATTTCAGAAGGAATTCGAAAATTACAGGATCAGTCTTCTGCTGTCGGGTGAGTTTGATGGTTATGATGCCGTTATGACACTTCATGCAGGAGCCGGTGGAACAGAGTCCTGTGATTGGACATCGATGTTATACAGAATGTATACCAGATGGGCGGAGAAACATGGTTTTAAGGTGGAAGTACTTGACTATCTGGAAGGTGATGAGGCTGGCATCAAGTCGGTTACGATCCAGATCAGCGGGCAGAATGCATACGGATATTTGAAATCAGAAAAAGGCGTACATCGTCTGGTTCGTATTTCACCGTTCAATGCAGCAGGCAAGCGACAGACTTCATTTGCTTCCTGCGATGTGATACCGGAGATAGAGGAAGATCTGGAAGTGGATATCAATGAAGATGATCTCCGAATCGATACTTACAGATCGAGCGGAGCCGGTGGACAGCACATCAATAAGACATCATCGGCGGTTCGTATCACGCACATTCCGACCGGTATCGTAGTACAATGCCAGAATGAGCGTTCACAGCATATGAATAAGGACAAGGCTATGCAGATGCTGAAGTCTAAGTTGTATCTGATCAAGAAACAGGAGAACCTGGATAAGATTTCGGACATTCGAGGTGAGATATTGGAGAATGGATTCGGAAGCCAGATCCGGTCTTATGTTATGCAGCCGTATACGATGGTGAAGGATCACCGGACAGGCGAAGAAAGCGGAAATGTTGCCGCAGTTTTAGATGGAGAACTCGACGGATTTATGAATGCATATTTAAAATGGTGCAGCCGGAGTGAGTAGTAATATACAAAAAAGAATGCAAAAGGAGAGACATCCACATGGTAAATATAGCAGTGTTAGGTTATGGTACAGTTGGTTCAGGTGTGGTTGAGGTTATCAATACAAACCATGAGATCATCAATAAGAGAGCAGGAGAAGAGATTAACATCAAGTATGTTCTTGATCTGAGAGATTTCCCGGGAGATCCTGTACAGCAGATACTGACACATGACTTCAATGACATCTTAAACGATGATGAAGTAAAGGTTGTTGTTGAAGTAATGGGAGGAATCAATCCTGCCTATACATTTGTAAAACAGTGCCTTGCAGCAGGCAAGAGTGTAGCAACATCCAATAAGGAACTGGTAGCTTCTCACGGACCGGAATTACTTGCGATCGCAAAAGAGAACAATGTGAATTTCTTATTTGAGGCATCTGTTGGCGGTGGTATTCCGATCATCCGTCCATTAAATACCTCTATCACAGCAGATGAAGTAACAGAGATCACAGGTATCTTAAACGGAACAACAAATTATATCCTGACCAAGATGGATCAGGAAGGTGCATCTTATGATGAAGTGCTGAAGCAGGCACAGGATCTGGGATATGCAGAAAGAAATCCGGAAGCAGACGTAGAAGGTGGAGATGCGTGTAGAAAGATCGCAATCCTGACTTCTATCGTATATGGAAAACATCTGGATTATACTAAGATCCATACAGAAGGAATCACAAAGATCTCAACAGAAGATTTCAAATATGCAGATGCACTTGGCGTATCGATCAAATTAGTAGGTACGACTAAAAAGGAAGGAGATACCTTATATTCCTTCGTTGCACCTATGATGTTAGATGAGAATCATCCGTTATCCGGTATCCATGATGTATTCAATGGAATATTTGTACATGGAAATGTTGTAGATGATATTATGTTCTACGGCAGAGGAGCAGGAAAGCTTCCAACAGCATCCGCCGTTGTATCCGATGTTGTAGACGAAGTAAAACATATGGGTAAGAATATTATGGCAAGCTGGGATGCAGAGCCGCTTCCGATCGGTGATTTCAGAGATGCGGTTAATCGTTTCTTTGTGCGTGTGAGTGCGGATTCTATTACCAAAGAAGAGGTTCAGAAATTATTTGGTGATGTGACATATGTAACAGCAGAAGGCATAGATGGAGAACTTGCATTTATAACTTCAGCCATGACTGAGGGCAGTTTTGCTGATGCTATAGCTAAAATTGATAAAATTTACAGCATAATCAGAGTAGCATTTTAGAGAAAAAAGTTGTATAACCTTAGATGACCGTTGAAAAATGTGTTATCTGCATATGGAAATAACGAGATACTCAGATAGAAAGAAAAGGAGGACACCGATGAAAAGAGCCGATTACATTAGCTGGGATCAGTATTTTATGGGAATTGCACTGCTGTCGGCAGAGAGAAGTAAAGACCCGTCAACTCAGGTTGGCGCATGTATCGTAGACGATAATAATCGTATTCTGTCGGAAGGGTATAATGGTATGCCTGCCGGATGCGAAGATGACATCATGCCATGGGGAAAGATCGGTGATCCATTGAACAATAAATATTTCTTTGTATGCCATGCGGAATTGAATGCCATCCTGAATTACAGAGGCGGCAGTTTAAAAGATGCAAGACTTTATTCAACCTTATTCCCTTGTAATGAATGTGCGAAAGCGATCATTCAGTGCGGAATAAAGGAGGTTATCTATCTGTCGGATAAATATGCAAGTACTGACAGTACAATGGCATCGAAGAGAATGTTTGATATGGCCGGGGTTGCTTATCGACCATACGAAGTAAAAGGAAAGAAGATTACGATAGATTTATGATGATTGTAAAGGAAAGTAACAGCAGAGAAGACACATACAGAATCGGGCGGGAGCTTGGCGAACAGGCTGCTCCGGGGCAGGTTTTCTGTTTCTTTGGAGACTTGGGTGTCGGAAAGACGATATTTTCGCAGGGATTTGCCAAAGGCCTAGGTGTCGATGATATTGTGAACAGTCCGACATTTACGATTGTAAAGGAGTATGATGATGGAAGACTTCCGCTATATCATTTTGATGTCTATCGAATCGGAGATGTAGATGAGATGGAAGAGATTGGCTATGATGAGATGGTATATGGTAATGGCGTATGTCTGATCGAATGGGCAAATCTGATCGAAGAGATTCTTCCGGAACATTATCAGAAGATAACGATTGAAAAAGACCTTGAAAAAGGGGTAGATTATAGAAAGATAACGATAGAAGAGGTTTAAAACTATGAAGATCCTTGCTCTGGACAGCTCAGGGCTGGTTGCATCCGTTGCCTTATTAGAAAATGACAATCTGGTTGCAGAATTTACGGTAAACAATAAAAAGACACATTCACAAACCTTGCTTCCGATGCTGGATGAGGTTGTAAAAGCAGCAGGCATTGAGCTTGATACAGTAGATGCGATAGCAATCGCAGCAGGACCCGGTTCATTTACAGGACTGCGGATCGGAGCGGCGACAGTAAAAGGCTTGTCGCTTGCACTTGATAAGCCGATCATACCTGTACCGACACTGGAAGGGCTTGCATATAATTTCTGGGGAAGTGGCAGACTTATCTGTCCGATCATGGATGCCAGAAGGAATCAGGTCTATACCGGATTGTACAGATTTGATAAATCAGGCAATCTGGTTACAGAGATGGAGCAGATACCGATGGATGTGAATGAATTGATCGATCTGCTTCTTGAAAAAGATGAAGAAGTGCAGTTTACAGGTGATGGCATACAGGTGTATGGATCTCTGATCCTGTCAAAGATGAAACATGCGTGTCTGGCACCGGCACATCTGAACAAACAGAGAGCCGGATCAGTCGCATATGCCGGAGCTTGCCGGTATGCGCATGAACAGTATATAAATGGAGACGATTTTGCTCCTGAATATCTGAGAATGTCTCAGGCAGAAAGAGAAAGAAAAGAGAAAGGTGAAGGAAATGAGTAATAGCGTCAGTGATGGCGGGGCGGCGGGGCCCTATTTAGACAACATTGAGATAAGAGAAGGCGATGAGGAGCAGTTGCTTGATATTGTTTCTCTGGGAGAAAAAGTATTTATGAGTTCCTGGAATGAGCAGATGGTTGCTACATCCATGTATGGAACATATGATACTGTACTTACAGCAGTTGACACAACGAAGGATGATAAGGTGGTTGGTTATTGCATTTTTACCGCACCATGCGAGGATTGTGAACTGCTTCGAATTGCTGTTGATAAAGATTACAGGAAATGCGGAATCGGACACAGACTGATGAAGGAAATGATTCGTATGTGTGTAGAAGACGATGGAGAAAAGATTTTCTTAGAGGTTCGTGAGTCTAATGATGCAGCAATATCAATGTATGAATCGCTAGGCTTTGATGAGATTTCCAGAAGGAAAGATTATTATAAAAAACCAACAGAAGATGCTGTTATTATGGAACTGAAGTGTTCACATTCATAATATATAGATGACAGGAATTCCCACTACAAAAGATGTGCCTTTTTTATTATAATCGACAATAGAAAAGATACAGAGACCACCGGGCAATCGGAGGATCAGGAGGAGATCATGATAGAAGTAATACGTTGTAATATGTGTGGGAAAGAATTGTCAGTCAGAAATGACATTTTGATGGAAGATGCAATTATAATTTCAAAAAAGTGGGGCTACTTCTCAAAAAAAGATGGAGAAACCCACAGGATCTGTATATGTGAAGACTGCTATGATCGGTTGTCAGGCAGCTTTGCAGTACCGGTACAGAGAGAAGAAACGGCAGAATATATGTAGAACCAGAGAGTCATTTGTATATAGAATGACTCTTTTTTCCTTACGGGAAAAGCGGTTTACAGACAGAGCGGAGATAGAAGTTGGAGGATAGAATATGTTAGATGTATGTTTGCTTGGTACAGGCGGAATGATGCCACTTCCGTACAGAGCGTTGACATCCATGATGATACGATATAATGGCAGCTCTATATTAGTTGATTGTGGTGAAGGAACGCAGGTAGCAGTCAAACAGCAGGGGTGGAGTTTTAAACCGATCGATGTGATCTTGTTCACGCATTTTCATGCAGATCATATCAGTGGACTGCCGGGATTGCTTCTGACGATCGGAAACGCAGAGCGAAAGGACCCGGTTCTGATGGTCGGTCCGAAACGGCTGGAGCGAGTAGTGAATTCTCTACGTGTGATCGCGCCGGAGCTTCCGTTTGAGATTCAGTTCAAAGAACTGACAGAAGAGGAAGAAGAATTTGAGATATGTGGATTGCGGGCAAATGCATATCGAGTAAACCATAATGTTACCTGTTATGGATATTCATTTGAACTTGACCGTGCCGGTAAATTTGATGTGGAACGTGCGCGTGCGCAGGAGGTTCCGATGCAGATCTGGAATACATTGCAGAAGGGCATGACGATAGAAGTGGACGGCAGGCTCTATACACCGGATATGGTTATGGGACCGGACCGGAAAGGACTTAAGGTCACATATTGTACAGATACTCGTCCGACACCACTTATTACAAAACATGCGGCAGGCTCAGACTTGTTTATCTGCGAAGGTATGTATGGGGAGCCGGATAAATATGAAAAAGCAGTCTCCCACAGGCATATGACGATGTATGAGGCGGCAGAGATTGCGAAAGAGGCAGAAGTAAAACGGATGTGGCTGACGCATTACAGTCCGTCGCTGATCAAACCGATGCAGTATATAGATGAAGTAAGAAAGATATTTCCGGCTGCGGTTGCAGGAAAAGATCGGATGGAGACAACGTTAAAGTTTGAAGAATGAAACATGCGGTAAACAGGAAAAAGAGGAAGATGAA